>LDXP01000014.1:0-1468 GCA_001443385.1 Candidatus Rokubacteria bacterium CSP1-6 | reverse complement strand
GGAGGCCGGCGAGGCCCGCCGCACCGACGAAGAACATCACCGTCGTCGTGACCATCCGCGGCGCGACCCCGCCCATCTTCCGGAGATCCTGCTCGCCGCCGAGCGCGTGGATCACGCTGCCCGCGCCGAGGAAGAGGAGCGCCTTGAAGAACGCGTGGGTCACGAGGTGGAAGATTCCTGCGGCGTAGGCGCCCAGCCCCACGCCCGCGAACATGTAGCCGAGCTGGCTGATCGTCGAGTAGGCCAGCACCCGCTTGATGTCGGTCTGGGCCAGGCCGATGGTGGCGGCGAAAAGCGCCGTGAGCCCCCCGACCCACGCCACCACGTCGAGCGCGACGCCGGAGCGCTCGAAGAGGAGGTGGCTTCGCGCCACGAGGTAGACGCCGGCCGTCACCATCGTCGCGGCGTGGATCAACGCCGAGACCGGCGTAGGGCCCTCCATCGCGTCGGGCAGCCACGTGTGGAGCGGGAGCTGGGCCGACTTGCCGCAGGCCCCCATGAAGAGGAGGAGCGCGATGATCGTCGCCGTCTCGGGGGACAGCGTCCCGACCTTGGCGAAGACCTCGCCGTAGTCCAGAGTGCCGAGCGCCACCCAGAGGTACATCACCCCGAGGCCGAAGCCGAAGTCCCCCACCCGGTTGACGATGAACGCCTTCTTGCCCGCGTCGGCGGCGGCTTTCCGCTCGTACCAGAAGCCGATCAGGAGATAGGAGCAGAGCCCCACGGCCTCCCAGAAGACGTAGAGGACCAGGAAGTTCCCTGCCAGGACCAGCATCACCATCGAGAAGACGAAGAGGTTCAGGTAGGTGAAGAACCGCGCGTAGCCGGGATCGCCGTGCATGTAGCCGGCGGAGTAGAGGTGAATCAGGAATCCGACCCCCGTCACGACGAGGAGCATCACCGCGGAGAGCGGATCCACCAGCGCGGTCACGGCCGTCGTGAACGCGCCGGCCTGGATCCACGGGAAGAGATCCCCCGTGAACGTCTCGCCGCGCCAGACGCGGAGGAAGACGGCGCACGACGCGACGAAGGAGAAGCCGATGGAGGGAACGCCGATCCAGTGGGCGTGCCGGCCGATCCACCGGCCGAAGAGCGCGTTCAGCAGCGTTCCGAGGAGGGGAAAGAACGGAATCAGCCAGACGGTCGTAGACACCGACCCACTCTAGCGAAACGCCCCCAGGGGTGTCAAGGCGCGGCCCGCCCCATGCTGATCTACGTCATAGCGCCCGGCTCCCCGATCTGGCATCCTAGATTGACTACGACTCGGATCGGGCGAGGAAATCAGGTGGAGTGAACTTCCGGCTGGGCACGGGCGTGGCGACAGCCCGGGGTGCCCGTGCCCTGATAAATAATGGAAAGGGGACCACAATGAGCCACATGCACCACCATCACCACCACGGAGCAACGCGCACCGCCGCCGAGGATCTCAGGGAGGAGCACGTGATCATCGAGCGGGCGCTCTCGGTCC
>LDXP01000013.1 GCA_001443385.1 Candidatus Rokubacteria bacterium CSP1-6 | reverse complement strand
CCAGAACCGGGCGCGGCGGGATTTTGATCCCGGGAAGCAGCCACGCGCACGGGAGCGGCCCCGTCTGGACGTCCTGGCCGGTGAAGACGGCCACTACCCCCGGCGCGGACTTCGCCTTCGCCGTATTGATGGCCTTGATCCGGGCGTGGGCGTGAGGGCTCCTGACGAAAATGGCGTAGGTCATCCCTGGCAATTTCACATCATCGACGTACGTCCCCTTGCCCGTGATGAATCGGGGATCCTCCCGGCGCTTGATCGAGGAGCCGAAGAGCCTGGTCGCGGTCGTCATGGCGTCCCCCTACCTGCCGGCCATCTTCTGAGCGGCGTACTGGATCGACTTCACGATGTTGTGGTAGCCCGTGCACCGGCAGAGGTTGCCTTCGAGGTTGTGCCGGATCTCCGCCTCGCTGGGGTTGGGCGACCGCTGGAGCAGCTGGTAGGCCGCCAGGATCATCCCGGGCGTGCAGTAGCCGCACTGGAGCCCGTGCTTCTCCCAGAAGCCCTCCTGGATGGGGTGGAGCTGCCCGTCCTTGGCGAGCCCCTCGATGGTGAGGATCTCCGCGCCGTCGGCCTGCACGGCCAGCATCGTGCAGCACTTCACGGCCATCCCGTTCAGCATGATGGTGCAGGCCCCGCACTGGCTGGTGTCGCAGCCGATGTGGGTGCCGGTGAGGCCCACCACGTCGCGGATGTAGTGGACGAGCAGGAGGCGGGGTTCCACCTCGTGCGAGTAGCCGACCCCGTTGATGGTAACTTTGATCTGTCGCTTCACTGCCCGCACCTCCCTGGATGATGCGAGGTTAGAGCGTCATTCGCGTGGTGTCTGCCGAGGCGACCCCAACCCTAACCGACCCGGTTCAGGCTGTCAAGGGGCTGGGGGCTGGGAGGCTCGCTCCAGGTACTTGGGGATGTTCAAGGCGCCGAACAGCTGACGGGCCTCGGCAAGGTGCGCGGCGGCGGCCTCCGCTTTGCCCTGGGCGCGGGCCAGCGCGGCCAGGTCCAGGTGGGTCCGTCCGACGTCATAGCGTGCCTGGACTGACTCGAAGGTCCCAAGGGCATCCTTGAAATGTTTCTCCGCCTCCACGAGGGCGCCGCTGGCCCTCGAAACCCTGCCGAGAGCCCGCTGGACCCAACCGGTCCCGTACTGGAACCTCGCCTCCCGGGTGATGTCGAGCGCCCGGAGGGCCAGGGCCCGCGCCTTCTCGACGTCGCCGTTCAGCAGATAAGCTTCGGCCAGAAAGTTCGTCATCAAGCCCTCCATGGGCCGGAATTCATACTGGGCGAATTGCTGGACCGCCCGCTCCAGGAAAGAGATAGCCTGGGCGGCATCTCCCTTCTCCAGATACGTATAGCCGAGCCACCCGGAGGCGAGGGCGGTGTTGAGGGGATCGGGCGCGCGGTCGAGGGCGAGACGGCAGGCCTCGGTTCCCGCCTCCCATTCCCCCTTCGCCGAGCGTACGATCCCGTCCCCCCACAGCGCCAGAGCCTGGAGCCGGGCGTCGCCGATGGATTCGCCGAGGGCCAGGGCTCGGGCTTGAGCCTCCAGAGACTCCTCGAACTCTCCCAGCACACTGTGATTCAACCCCACCACCCAGTGGGCGGTCCCCACCCACCAAGGCTCGTCGCTCCGCTCCAGGAGCGCCATCGCCCGTCGCCCGTTCTCGATCCCGTGGAGGAACTGGCTCGAAAAGAGACCCTCGAGGGCCAGCAGGAAATACGCCTTCCCGATGGTATCCTCGTCACCCGATCGCTCCGCTTCGGCAATCGCCTTCTGGGCGCACTGGGTCGCGCGCTCATGCTCCCCCAGGACGCTGTAGACACGGCCGAGCTGGAAGTAGTACCGCGCGATGCGCGAGGGGTCCTCCAGGCGCCCGACGCCCTCGGCCTTCTGGAGGAGCAGCTCCAAGATCTCGGGGATGCGGCCCAGGGGGATGAGGGAGGAGCCCTGGCGAAGGATCAGATTGAGCAGCTGGGGCTCCCGCTGCTCGGCAGGCAGACGCTCGACGTGGGCAAGCGCCTCCTGGACGGCCTTGACGGCTTCGGTGTGGGCATGCGCACGCGCCGCCTTCGCGGCCACCTGGGTCAGGTACTCGACCGCCTTGGCCGCCTCATCCGTCTTCGAGTAGTGATACGCCAGGCGATCGTAGACTTCCTCCCGGCGATCTGCATACATCTTCTCAAGGGTGCGTCCAGCGGCCGCGTGGAGGGCCTGGCGACGGGCGGGCAGGAGGCTCTCGTAGGCCACTTCCTGCGTCAGCGCGTGCTTGAAGATGTACACCGGCTCGGCGGCCCTCGGCCTCTCGTAGAGGAACTCCAGCCGCATGAGCTCCCGGAGATGCGGATCCACGACGCCCGGCCCCTCCCAGATCGCTCCGAGAAGGCGAAGCGAGACCTCCCGACCCACGACGGCTGCGGTCTGGAGGAGCTGCTTGGGCTCGTCGGCCAGCCGGTGAATCCGCGCGAGCAGCACCTCCTGGATGGTCCCCGGCACCATCTCGGTCAGGCGGAGACCTCCCTGCTCCCCGATGACCCGGGTGAGCTCCTCCAGGAAGAACGGATTCCCCTCGGCTTTGGCCAGGATGAACTGGGCGATGGGGTCCGGGACCTGCTCCATCTGGAGGACCGACTGGACCACGCTCAGGCTGTCCTGGGGCGAGAGCGGCTGGAGCGCCACCTGGGTGGCGTAGGACTTGTCCATCCAGGGCGGCCGATAACCCGGACGGTACGTGCAGAGAAAGAGCACCGGGGCGCCCGCGATACTCTCGACGATGAAGGAGACGCACTCCTCCGATGTTTTGTCGCTCCAGTGAAGGTCCTCCAGCACCAGAATGATCGGCTGGAGCCGGCTGCCCTTCAGGCACAATTGCCTGAGGGTGTCAAACGTCCCGCCCTTGATCGTCTCGGGGGGCAGCGCCGCCAGGCGGTCCGTTCCCTCCTTCACGCCGAGCAGTTGGAGGGTGTACGGCGCACACTCCTCAGGATCCATCTCCACCTGCTGGAGCCCCGCCCGAACCTTCTCGGCCATGGCCTCGGGCTGGTCAGTCTCGGTGATCCCGAAGAACCGGCGGAGGATGTCGAGCACCGGGAAATACGGAACGGCGCTCCCGAAGGAGAGGCAGCGCCCCTCCAGGTACGTGATTTCCTTCCCCCGGAGGCCGTGCCTGAACTCGAAAAGGAGGCGGGACTTGCCGATGCCGGCCTCGCCGACGATCCCCACCACCTGGCCGTGTCCCTCGGTGGCCGAGGCCAGGCGGCTCTGGAGCAGCTCCAGGTCGTCACGCCGCCCGACGAACTTGACCATCCGCCTGCCGAGCCCGAGCCCCGTGCGCTCCCGCCTCCCGAGCCGGTAGGCTTGCCCCGGCGCCTGGCCGAGAGCGCCCAGGGGCGCCAGGTCGAAGCGCCGCTCCAGGAACGGCGCCGCCGCGTCGCTCACGACCGTCGTGGCGGGCTCGCTCCGCGCTATCAGCGCCTCGAGGACCGTCCATGCCTGGCGCTTCGCGTCGAGATCGATCTCCGAGCCGCCGCGCGCTATTCCGACCAGGAACTGGCCGACGTGGATCCCGACCTTGACCGGTACCGGCTCCTCCTCGACCCTCCGGGCGCGCTCGGCGGCGTTGTGGATCGCCATGGCGGCGTGAGCGGCGCGCCGGGGAGCATCCTCCACCGGCTCGTGGCCGAAGGCCGCCACGAGGCCCGACGCGCCCATCTCCTCGACCCGCCCTCCGAAGCTCTGCACCTTCTCCACCACTACCTCGAGCGCGCGGCTCGTGGAGAGCGGCGAGTCCGCCTGATGGGGCCCTCCCAGCGCGGCCCGGAGGAGCGTCAGGCGTCGCGGCTCCCAGCGGACGGTGGTCGGCGACGGAACCGCCCCCTGTGCAACCTCAGGCACCCGGCCGGCGGCCGTTGCCGGTCGCACCGCGCGGCCCCGAGGCGACGCGGCGGGCGCGGCCGGACGGAGCCCGTGCTTCTCGATCCGCGAGCGGAGCGTATTGCGCGAGATCCCCAGCAGGGCCGCCGCGCGAGAGATGTTCCAGTGGGTCTGGCCGAGCACCTCCAGGAGGTGATCCCGCACCGCGTCCTCCAGGGAGACCCGCTCCTCCCCTCGTCCGGTCTGGCGCGGTGCCGCCGGGGAGAAGCCGGGCAGCCCGAGTATGTCCGCCGTCACCACCAGGGCCTCCGACAGGAGCGCCACGCGCTCCATCACGTTCGACAGCTCCCGGACGTTGCCCGGCCACGGATAGGCGAGGAGCGCGGCCCGGGCCCGCGCGTCCAGCTCCTTCAGGGGCAGTTGGTAATCGGCGCACGCGCGGGTCAGGAAGTGCTGGGCCAGGATGAGAATGTCTTCCCCCCGCTCTCTGAGCGACGGGAGCCAGACGGTCAAGACCGCCAGCCGGTGGTAGAGGTCCTCGCGGAAGCGGCGGGCGCGCGCGGCCACCGCCAGATCCTCGCTGGTGGCGGTGAGGGTCCAGACATCCACCGCCTCGTTCCGGGTGCTCCCGAGGCGCCGGACCGACTGCTCCTCGATCACCTTGAGGAGCTTGGCCTGGAGCGCCTCGGGGAGGAGCCCGACCTCGTCGAGAAAGATCGTTCCCCGGTGGGCGGCCTGGAAGAGTCCCGCCTTGGCCTGCCGCGCATCGGTGAATGCCCCGCGCTCGAACCCGAACATCTCCGCTTCGAGCAGGGTCTCGGGAATCGCCGCGCAGTTGACGTCCACGAAGGGGCCGTCCCGGCGGGGTCCTGCCCGGTAAATGGCTCTCGCGACGAGTCCCTTGCCGGTGCCGGTTTCTCCCTGGATGAGGATCGGGGGAATTCGGCGGGCGTCGGACTGAAGCTTAAGTAGCCGCCCGATCTTCTCGCGGAGGGCGACGATCGCCGGGCTCTGGCCGATCAGTTCCGCTAGGGGATCCATTTGGGCAGGCATTCTACCTCCCCGGTAAGTTCGCTGCTCAATTTTTTACCAGCGTTCCTTCGACAACCCCCCCACCACACTCGTAAGTATCTACTTTTTCATTCATTCCTCCTGGCATCCGGGTTGCGATCACCGAGGAGCGTGAGTGTCCAAGCCAGCACTGCACGACGACCCATCAAGACACGGAAAACGGCCTGGGCCAAAGCCCTGGCCCGGTGGCTCACCCGGGCCGGAGCGCGCCCAAACCAGATTTCCCTGCTCAGCATCGTCTTCGCCGGCCTCGCCGGGCTCTGCCTCCTCTCCAGCGCGAGCGGCTCGGAGGCCCGACGGATCGGGCTGCTGCTGGCCGCCGCCCTGCTGATCCAGTTGCGCCTGCTGGCCAACCTCCTGGACGGCATGGTGGCGATCGAGGGCGGCCTCCGCACGAGGTCCGGCGAGGTCTTCAACGAGTTCCCCGACCGGCTGTCCGATGTCCTGATCCTTGCGGGCGCCGGCTACTCCGTGACCGCAGTCGCCTGGGGGCCTGAGCTGGGGTGGGCCGCCGCGGTGCTCGCCGTGCTGACCGCCTACGTGCGCGCGCTCGGCGCATCGCTCGGGACCGCCCAGTACTTCTGCGGCCCGATGGCCAAGCCCCAGCGGATGGCGGCGACCACGGTCGCCTGCCTGCTCACCGCCCTTGAGATCGTCCTGGAATGGCCTCCCCTCGCGATGCCCACGGCGCTGGGCGTTATCATCGCTGGCTCCCTGGGAACTGTCACCCGGCGAATCGTCGCGATCGTCACCGAACTGGAGGGAGACAGCCCATGCTGAAACCGACCGAGCACTTCATGACCACCTGGGACGGCACCCGGCTCTTCTACCGCGCCTGGCAGCCGCCGATCCCGTCACCCAAGGCCCTCGTCCTGTTCCATCGGGGGCACGAGCACTCGGGGAGATTCGAGGACGTGGTGAACGCGCTCGCCCTGGACGACATGTCCGTGTTCGCCTGGGACGCACGCGGCCACGGGCTCTCCCCGGGCGAGCGGGGCTACGCCGACAGCTTCGCCTGCCTGGTGAAGGACGCCGAGGCCTTCGTCCGGCACATCTCGGCCGCCCATGACATCCCCTTGGAAAACATGGTCCTGTTGGCTCACAGTGTCGGAGCCGTCATCGCGGCCGCCTGGGTCCACGACTACGCCCCGCCGATCCGCGGCCAGATCCTGGTGAGCCCCGCCTTCCGCGTGAAGCTCTATGTGCCGCTCGCCATCCCGATGCTCCGCCTGTGGCGGCGTCTGAGGGTCCGGCCGTTCATCCGGAGCTACGTGACGGGAAGGTTGCTCACGCACGATCCGGAGCAGATCGCCCGCTACGACACCGACGGGCTCATCAGTCGCGCCATCGCCGTGAACATCCTGCTGGACCTCCACGACACCGCCACGCGCGTCATGGAGGATGCGGGGGCGATCCACGTGCCCACGCTCCTGCTCGCCGCCGGCTCCGACTGGGTCGTGAAGCTTCGGCCGCAGCGCAGGTTCTTCGTCAGGCTTTCCTCCTCCGTGAAGAAGATGCATGTCTTCCCGGGGTTCTACCACGACCTCCTCCACGAGAAGGATCGGGAGCGCCCGGTAGCGAAAGCGCGCCAGTTCATCCTGGACGCCTTCCTGCGTCCTCCCGCCCGGCCGCTGCCGGGTAAAGGGGGAGACGGCTTCAACCAGGCCGAGTACGCGCGGCTCGCCGAGCCCCTCCCACTCCTGTCCCCCCGCCGCCTCTACTTCGGCTGCCTCAAGCTCCTGCTGAAGACCGTGGGCCGGCTGAGCGAGGGAATCCGGCTCGGCTGGCGGAGCGGGTTCGACTCGGGACAATCCCTCGATTACGTGTACGCCAACACGCCCCGGGGGATCACCCCCCTCGGCCGGCTGCTGGACCGGATCTATCTGAACAGCGTTGGCTGGCGGGCGATCCGCCAGCGGAAGGCCAACCTCGAGAAGGTCCTGGGCGCGACTATCCTGAACGTGCTCGCGGAAGGGAAGCCCGTGAGGCTCGTGGACATCGCCGCAGGTCCCGGCCGCTACGTCCTGGAGACGCTGAAGACCCTCTCCCCTCTCCCCATCGCCGCCCTCCTGCGCGATCGCGATCCGGCAAATCTGGAGATCGGGGGGCGGCTGGCCCGGGAACTGGAGGTCGCCAACGTGACCTACGAGCGTGGCGACGCGTTCGACCCTGCCTCTCTCGCCACCATCGCTCCGCCACCCATGATCGCCGTCGTCTCGGGTCTCTACGAGCTCTTTCCCGACAACGACCTGATCGCCAGGTCGCTCGGAGGCCTCAGCGCGGCGCTCGCCAGCGGAGGGTATCTGATCTACACCAACCAGCCCGTGCATCCCCAGGTCGAGCTGGTCGCCCGGGTCCTCGTCAACCGCGACGGCCGGCCGTGGGTCATGCGCCGCCGCCCGCAGGCGGAGATGGATGAACTGGTGCGCGCGGCTGGGTTCGAGAAAATCCACATGGAGATCGACGAGCGCGGGATCTTCTCCGTCTCCGTCGCGCGGAAGCGGGTGGAAGGCCCGATCGTGCTCGGGCGCGCGGCATGAACCCGAAGCACTCCTGGGCAGCACAGCGGGAGCAGCCGCGGGCGGGAATCCTCTGGATGCTGTTCCTCGGACCGCTCTTCTTCGTGGTGTACGGCGGCACCAACTGGCTGACCTCCCTGAGGCAGGATGTCGGGACGTTCTACTTCGAGTGGGAGACTCGGATTCCCTTCGTCCCCGCCCTGATCATCCCCTACATGTCCATCGACTTCTTCTTCGCCGGCTCCACGTTCCTCTGCCGCACCCGCGAAGACCTCCAGACCCTCGCCAGGCGCATCGTGTTCGCGATCCTGATCTCGGCCGCCGGCTTCCTTCTCTTTCCCCTGCGGTTCGCCTTCGGTCGGCCCGAGGTGACTGGCGGTCTGAGCGCCATCTTCGGCCTGCTCGCGGCCTTCGACCAGCCGTACAACCTTGTTCCCTCGCTCCACATCAGCCTCCTGGCCGTCATCTGGCCTGTCTACCATCGCCACACGACGGGTCTTCTCCGATCAGCCATCAACAGCTGGTTCGTGCTCGTCGGCCTCTCCACCGTGTTCACCTATCAGCACCACGTGATTGACGTGCTTTCCGGCGCACTCGTGGCGCTCGCGTGCTTCTACCTGTTCCCCGACAGGGAGGACTCAGACCCGCGTCGCGCCTCCCCCACCAGGAACCTGAAGGTCGCGTCGTGCTACGCGCTGCCGGCGCTCGCCGCGCTCCTGTTGGCTTACGCCGGGTGGCCCTGGACCGCCCTCCTGGCCTGGCCCGCGTTCGCGCTGGGAATCCTGGCCCTGGCCTATGCCGGGCTGGGGTCGGCGATCTTTCGAAAGACGCGCGGCCGCCTGCCCTTGAGCGCGCAAATCGTTCTGGCACCATACCTGGCCGGCGCCTGGCTGTCCTTCCGGTATTACCGTGGCCTCGGCCCGGCCTACGACGAGGTCGTCCCCGGGCTCCTCATGGGGCGCAAGCTGAACGATGCCGAAGCTGAGGAAGCCGTCCGCCGAGGCGTCGCGGCTGTGCTCGACCTGACAGCCGAGTACGGAGAATCCACGCCGCTCCTCCGGCTGCCCTACAGGAACGTCCAGGTGCTCGATCTCACCGCTCCCACGCCGGACCAGCTGGATGAAGCCGTCGGGTTCATCCGGGATCACCGCCCCGCCGGGATCGTCTATGTCCACTGCGCCCTGGGGTACTCCCGGAGCGCCTGCGTCGTGGCCGCCTACCTGCTGGCCGAGGGCGTCGCTCGGACGGTCGCCGAGGCGATGGAGCACGTCCGCGCGGCCAGGCCGGAGATCGTCATGCGACCCGAACTGCTTTACCTGCTCCGCGCTTACCAGATCCATGGACGCCCACAGCTCGAGCCGACTCGTCGCTAGCAGCGCCTCGCTTCTGGCCGCCGCGGCGAGGCTGCTGGCCGGCGCCCAGGCCCGGTGGCTGGGGTGCCGCCCCGACCTCCGGCAGCGGGTCTACTTCTCCAACCACACGAGCCATCTGGACTTTGTCGTGCTCTGGGGGGCCCTCCCCCGGAAGCTCCGCGCCTTCACCCGCCCCGTCGCGGCGAGGGACTACTGGGGGACCGGGACTCTGCGCTGCTATCTGGCGACCCAGGTTTTCAACGCCGTGCTGCTGGAGCGCGCGAACCTCGATGATGTCGGGCGGCGGCAGCAGGTGGATCTCTTGCTGGAGGCCCTGGGGGAGTGCTACTCGCTGATCCTGTTTCCAGAAGGCACGCGAGGCACCGGCCGGGAGATCGCTCCTTTCAAGAGTGGCCTCTACCACCTCGCCCTCAAGCGGCCGGACGTGGAGCTCGTCCCCGTCTATCTGGAGAACCTCCACCGGATCTTGCCCAAGGGGGCGCTGCTTCCCGTCCCCCTCTTGAGTTCCGCCAGCTTCGGCTCCCCCATCCGCGTGCTCCCAGGAGAAGAGAAAGAATCGTTCCTCGAGCGGGCCCGCGAGGCGGTCCGCGCCTTGAGACCGGCATGATCCCCGTCTTCAGCGCCGACCCGGAACTGGTCTGGCTGTTCAGCGGGGTGGCGGCCCTTCTCGTCATGGCCACCAGCGCCGGCCTAATCTTGAAAGTGAGCCTTGGCGGCGAAGCCGCCCAGGCCACCATGGGGAACGTGACGGCGCGGATCCGGGCCTGGTGGGTCGTCGCCGCCGTCTTCGTCGCCGCCCTCGCCATCGGACACGCGGGGCTCGCTGCCCTGTTCGGGCTGGCCTCGTTCCTGGCGCTCAGGGAATTCATCACGCTGGCGCCCACGCGGCGCGGCGATCACCGCGCCCTGTGCTGGGCTTTCTTTGTGATCGTCCCCCTTCAATACTGGCTGGTGGCCCGTGGCTGGTACGGTCTCTTCAGCGTCCTGATTCCGGTCTACACATTCCTGTTCATTCCGATCCAGAGCGTCCTCGCTGGCGACGCGGAACAGTTCCTGGAGCGCACGGCGGACATCCAGTGGGGGCTCATGGTCTGCGTGTATTGCGTGAGCTATGCCCCGGCCCTTCTGATCCTCGAGATCCCCGGCTACGAAGGCGAGAATGCCAAGTTGCTGTTCTTCCTGGTGCTCGTGGTGGAGCTGAGCGATGTGCTTCAGTTCGTCTGGGGGAAAACCCTGGGGCACAGGAAGATCGCCCCGACCATCAGCCCCAACAAGACCTGGGGAGGCTTCCTGGGGGGCGTCGGCTCAGCGACGCTGGTCGGCGCGACGCTCTGGTGGGTGACCCCGTTCACCCCCTGGCAGGCGGCGGGAATGTCGCTGGTAACCACGCTCCTGGGGTTCGCGGGGGGACTGACGATGTCGGCCATCAAGCGTGATCGCGGCGTGAAGGACTACGGCACCCTGATCGAGGGCCACGGCGGCGTCCTCGACCGGCTCGATTCCCTCTGCTTCGCCGCCCCCGTCTTCTTCCACCTGACCCGATATTTCTTCACGTAAGAATGAATGCTCACTCAACTGCTCAACTCTTTACCGGCGCCGCCGGCCCTCATGCGCGCTCGCGTTCGCTAAGTCTCGGTTTTTTCAGGCACGCACCGTTTGGCATCCGGGTTGCGTTGAATGGCAGGCAAGAAGTTCGGGCAACCCAACAAGGAGGCGCGCCATGAACAGAACGATGAAGCGACTGATGAGCGTAGTGGTCGTCACGACCCTGCTGGCCACGGGCTGCGTGACGTACGACGGTCAACTGGCCATGGAGACGTTCGGCCGGGGCCTCGTCGGCCTGATACTCTCTCCGTTCATGATCGTCGCGGGGATCGCGCAGGGGTTGGCGTTCCTCCCGTACACGATCGGCACCGGGCTGGCGGAGCTGAACCGGGGATTGCTCCAGGCGCAGGCGGTCACGCTGGACGATTCGTACAAGGCGACGTTCGGCGTCGCGATCGCCGACCCCCGCGTGAACCAGCAGACCGGCGAGATCGCCGGCGAAAGCGGCCTCTACGGGCGCTACCGCCCAGAGGCGATGTCCGAGGCAACCAAAGCCTTCCAGCGCCTGCTGGTCTCCCAGGGGATGCCCGAGGAAAAGGCCCAGCACTACGTGCTCACCGGCGTCTACACCCACACGCGGAGCCGAAACCACATCCTGCTCGCCGTGGTGTACCGGCACCCGGGGATGCAGTCGTTCCGCGTGGCCTCCAAGCACACCGGGATCGCGACCACGTTCCGCCCGGAGAACATGGGGTGGCGGGAAGCCTACGAGCGCGACGTCAATGGCCAGATCATTGACGAGGTCATCGACTGGGCGGGCATCGAGTACTCGCTCCTGAGGCAGGACAAGATCGTCGCGACGCTGATGGTCCTTGCGGCCGAGTCGGTCAAGACCGGCAAGCGGTCGCCGGACTACTGGCAGGTCGAACGGCGCTGGATGGCCGGGGAGACCACGCAGATCATCCAGGAGTCCATGGCCAGGGTGAAGCTGGACACGCCCAGAAGCGCTCAGAGAAGCTAGCCTGAGCTTTCGAGAAGCCGCCGGGCGTCCGTGCGGGCTTGGTCCAGCACCTCCCGCACGGGCAGCCCTTTCTCTTTGGCAATTCGGGTGACCTCGGAAAACTCGGGCGTCACCGTCACGATCTTGCCCCCGAGACGGGAGATCTTGAAGGATAGGGGCCCGTAGGCGGTGGGAAGGGTCACCAGCTCGCGCTCCAGCCGGGAGCGCTGGTAGTCGGTCCAGCGGACCCCGATCGTCGTGCTCTCCTCGAACAGGATGGTCGAGAGCTCCCCTACCCTGGACGGCTCGGCGAGCGCGGTGAGCACGATGCCGGGCCGGCTCCGCTTCATGATGACCGGGGTCAGGAAGACGTCCAGCGCCCCCGCCTCCAGGAGGCGCTCGATCAGCGGCTCGTAGAGCTGGGGGGACATATCGTCGATCGTCGTCTCTAACTGGACGACCGTCTCCCTGCCGGGTGCCTCCGTCGCCGCCGTCCCCACGAAGCAGCGGAGGAGATTGGGGACGGGCAGGTCCATGGTGCCGGCCCCGTACCCCACGCGCTCCACGGTCATCGGCGGCATCGACCCCGATGACGCGGCGAGCGTGGTCAGGATCGCGGCGCCCGTCGGAGTCACCAGCTCGGCCCGGACCCCGTTGTCGTAAACGGGGAAGCCCTTCAGGAGCTCGGCGGTCCCCGGCCCCGGGATCGGAATCTTTCCGTGGGGGCCGTCCACCATCCCGCCGCCCAGGGGGAGCGCCGACACATGGACGGCCTCCACGCCAAGCAGGTGAAGCCCGGCCACCGCCCCGCTGACATCCACGAGCGCGTCCACGGCGCCGACGTCGTGAAAGTGGACCGCCTCGACCGTCGTCCCGTGGACCCGGGCCTCAGCGGCGGCCAGTCGCGTGAAGATGCGCGCCGCGTCCGCCTTGACGCGACCGGGTAGCCCGCTCTGCTCCAGGAGACGGAGGATCTCGGGAAGATTCCGCTGGTGGTGAGCCGTGGCGTCCACCTCCACGTCCACCTTGGTGGCTCGGAAGGCGCCCTTCCTGACCTCGCGGGCCGTCAGGCGATACCCCCCGAGCGGGAGCTTGGCCAGCTCCGTTCTGAGCGCGTCGAGGGAGACGCCGGCGTCAACCAGGGCGCCCAGGATCATGTCGCCGCTCGCCCCGCTGGGACAATCGAAATAGACGACCTTCATGGGCCTAGCGAACCTTGCTGACGAGCTTGTTGATCTGATTGGCCTGAACGGCGGCGCCGTAGCCGTTGTCGATATTCACCACGCTCACCCCCGGCGCGCAGGAATTGAGCATGGCCAGGAGCGCGGCGATCCCGCCGAAGGAGGCGCCGTAGCCGACGCTCGTCGGGACCGCGAGGACGGGTCGGTCCACGAGGCCACCGATGACGCTCGGCAGCGCCCCCTCCATGCCCGCGACAGCGATGATGACGTTGGCCTCGCTCAGCACGTGGTGGTGATCCAGCACCCGGTGGAGGCCAGCGACGCCCACATCGTAGATCCGCTCCACGCGGTTGCCCAGGACCTCGGCGGTAACCGCGGCTTCCTCCGCGACCGGGATGTCCGAGGTACCCGCGGTGACGACGGCGATCAGCCCGACGCCCTCGACGGGCTTTGGCTTGACGACGACGATCCGGGCCTGGGCGTGATAGTCGTGAGGAAGGCCGGCGGCAGCGATCGCCCCGGCTACCTCGGCCGTGGCGCGCGTCGCCAGGACGTTGTCGTGATGGGCGGTCAGCCGCGAGACGATGGCCACCACCTGCTCGAGGGTCTTTCCCTGGCAGAAGACGGCTTCCGGCGCGCCCGCGCGGAGCGACCGGTGCAGGTCCACCTTGGCGAACCTCAGATCCTCGTACGGGAGATCGCGCAGCCGGGCGAGCGCCTCCTCCGGCGAGAGCCGGCCCGCCCGGACGTCCTCCAGGAGCGCCTTGAGCCGGTCGCGGTCCACCGGTCCCCCCTCCCCCTAACCCTTTCCCCGAGGGGGAGAGGGAATCTTCCGGATCAGCTTGAGCGCGTCGTTGGCGCTCCCGCTCCTGAAGCCCTGGAGATCCACGGCAACGTAGAGATACCCGAGCTCCCTGAAGCGCGCCACGATGGAGTCCTGGATTCCGTCCTCCCAGAGCCGCCCCATCTCCTCCCGGGCGATCTCCAGGCGCGCGAGGCGGTCGTGGTGGCGCACGCGGAACTGCTTGAAGCCGAGGCTCCGGACGAACGCCTCCGCGGCGTCCACCTGCCTCAACTTCTCTGCCGTGATGCCGTCGCCGTACTGGAAGCGAGAAGAGAGGCAGGCGAAGGACGGCTTGTCCCAGGTCGGCAGGTCGAACTCGCGGGAGAGCTCCCGGATCTCCGTCTTCCAGAACTCCGCCTCGATCAGGGGCGCCCTCACCCCCATGCGCTTCGCCGCCTCCATGCCCGGGCGGTGATCGCCCAGGTCGTCCATGTTGGCGCCGTACACGAGGTGCGCCATCCCTTCCCGCGCTGCCAGCGGCCCGAGCTTGGTGAACAGCTCCTCCTTGCAGAAGAAGCAGCGGTTGGGAGCGTTCCTGGCGTATTCGGGGTTGTCCAGCTCCCGGGTCTCGATGACCAGGTGACGCATCCCGAGGTGCCTCGCCAGGCGTCGGGACTCTTCGAGCTCGGACGCGGGGTAGGTTTCCGAGTCGGCGGTGACGAGGAGTGCCTTGTCACCCAGCGCGTCCTTGGCGGCTTTGGCCAGGAAGGTCGAGTCCACCCCGCCCGAGAAGGCCACAATGACGCTCTCCAGCTCCTTCAGGATGCCGAGCAGCCGGTCGTATTTCGTGCGGAGCGCCGGGGTCATCTCAGATCTCGAAGCGGACGAGATCCTGGAACGACGCGTAGCGCCGCTCGATCTCGTCGGCCTTGAGGTGGAGCAGGCGGTTCAGCGAGAAGTCCTCCACCGTGAACGAGGCCATCACCGAGCCGAAGACGATGGCGCGGCGCACCGAGTCCAGATCCGTCCGCCCCTCCCGGGCCAGGTGGCCCATGAACCCTCCGGCGAACGTGTCGCCCGCCCCCGTCGGGTCGAGCACCGATTCCATCGGGTAGGCCGGGACGAAGAAGAACGAGCCGTCGGAGACCATCAGGGAGCCGTACTCGCCGCGCTTGACGACGACGGTGCGCGGCCCCATGCCGAGGATGGCGCGCGCCGCTTTGATGACATTGGGCTCGCGCGCGAGCTGGCGCGCCTCGGCGTCGTTGATGAGGAGGACGTCTACCTCCGCCAGCACCCCGAGCAGCGCCTGGCGCTTGCCTTCGATCCAGAAGTTCATGGTGTCCAGCGCCACGAGCTGCGGCCGCTCCACCTGGCGGAGCACCTCCAGCTGCAGCTCCGGGTCGATGTTCGCCAGGAAGAGGAACGGGATCTTCTTGTGGGCGCCCGAGAGCGACGGCCGGAAGTTGGCGAAGACGTTCAGCCGGGTGTCCAGCGTTTTCGCTTCGTTCAGGTCGAAGCCGTACTCCCCCACCCACCGGAAGGTCTGGCCGTGGGTGATCTGGAGTCCGGAAAGGTCCACGCCCCGATCCTTGAGCGCCGCCAGGTGCGCCTTCGGGAAATCCTCCCCCACCACCGCCACCACCTTCACGTCGGTGAAGAAGCTGGCGGCGTAGGAGAAGTAGGTGGCCGAGCCGCCGAGGACCTCGGTCACCTGCCCGAAGGGAGTGGTGACGCTGTCCAGCGCCACGGAGCCGACGACGAGAAGGTCAGCCACGGCCGCGCCTCCGGCGTCCCCTCACCCTATTCCTGGCCCCCTCACCTTTATCCTCTCCCCCCCGGGGGGAGAGGGCAGGGTGAGGGGGAGAGGGGCGCCGCGAGGGGAAATATTTGCCAAGCAGCAGATCCAGGGCCTTGCGGGTCCGCGGGGGGAACGCCGACGGGTTGGTGATCACGGCGTTCCGCAGCAGCATGGGGCAGCCGCAGCGCCGCGGCGGCCCGATCTGCGGGATGACGTTTCGCAGGACTTCCTTGGCGGTGGCGACGTTCTTGAGGAGATTGGCGACCACGGCCTCCACGCTCACCGACTCTTCGCTCTCATGCCAGACGTCGTAGTCGGTCGCCAGGGCGAGCGTCGAGTAGCAGAGCTCCGCCTCGCGGGCCAGCTTGGCCTCGGGCATGTTGGTCATCCCGATCACGTCCACGCCCCACTGCCGGTAGATGCGCGATTCGGCCTTCGAGGAGAACTGGGGGCCCTCGATGCAGAGGTAGGTCCCGCCGCGGTGCACCGTGGCCCCGGTGGCCCGCCCTGCCGCCTCCAGGCGGTCCGCCAGATCCGAACACACCGGATCGGCCATCCCCACGTGGGCCACGATGCCGTCGCCGAAGAACGTCGAAGGCCGTCGCCGCGTCCAGTCGAAGAACTGGTCGGGGATGACGAGGTCGAGGGGCCGGATATCCTCCCGCATGCTCCCGACAGCGCTGATCGAGATCACCCACTCGACGCCCAGCGCCTTGAGGCCGTAGATGTTGGCGCGGAAGTTCAGCTCCGAGGGCATGAGCCGGTGGCCCCTGCCGTGGCGGGGCAGAAAAACCACGGTCCGGGCGCCGAGCTGGCCGACGCAGTAGGCATCCGACGGGTCCCCGAACGGGGTCTTGACCCGGGTCCAGCGGACATCGGTGAGGCCCTCCAGCTCGTAGAGCCCGCTCCCCCCGATGATGCCGATCTTGATGTCACTCATGCCTCGGACGAGGGCTCCGCCACCTTGCCCAGGGTTCGATCGGAGGTCGCGTCGGTCACCGATACATTGAGGAAGCGGCCCATCCACTCGTCGGTCCCGTCGAACAGGATCTCCACGTAGTTGCCCGTCAGGCTCGAGAGCCGTCCCGTGGACTTGTCTCGCTCTTCGAGGACGAGGACCTCCCAGGTCCGGCCGACCTGCCGCCGGCGAAAGGCCAGGCTCTTCTCCCGGCCGAGCCGCCTCAGCACCTTGCTTCGCTCGGTGATGGTCCGCGCGGGCAGATGACCGGGAAGGCGGGCGGCCTCGGTACCCTGGCGGTCGGAGTAGGAGAAGACGTGGAGATAGGAGACCGGCAGCGCCCCGATCAGCGCCCGCGTTGCCTCGAAGTCGGCATCGGTCTCCCCGGGGAAGCCCACGATCACGTCGGCCCCGAGCCCGAGGTCGGGAATGGCCCTCGAAAGCCTCTCAACCAGCGAGCCGTAAATCCTCGTGTTATAAGGCCGGCGCATGAGCCCGAGGACCCGGTTGCTCCCCGACTGGAGGGGGATGTGGAGATGCGGGGCGATTCGTGGCGATCCTGCGATCACCTCGATCAGCTCATCGGTGAAGTATGGCGGCAGGATGGACGAAAGGCGGAGCCGTCCGAGCCCCGGCACGTCCAGAATCTGCCGGAGCAGCGTTGCGAGAGTGGTCTGCGGGAAGAGGTCCCAGCCGTAGTGGCCCATGTCCACCCCGGTCAGCACCACCTCGCCGTAGCCCCCCTCCACGAGGCGGTGGACCTGGTCCACGACCACCTTGGGCTCCTGGCTCCGGCTCCCGCCCCGCGCCAGGGGGACGATGCAGAAGGCGCAGCGGTGCTGGCAGCCGTCCTGGATCTTGACGAAAGCCCGGGAGCGTCCCCTGAAATGGGTGACGGGGGCCACGGGGACATTCACGGCCTTCCGGATATCCCCTACCCTGACGAGAGGCGTCGCGCGCTTCGTGAGGGAATCGAGCAGACCCGCCAGCTCGTACTTCTCCTGGTTGCCGACGATCAGGTCCACGCCGGAGATGCGCGCGATCGCCGCGGGATCGGTCTGGGCATAGCAGCCCGCGACCACGACCAGCGCCTGGGGATTCCGGGCGATCGCCCGGCGGATCATCTGGCGATCGGAGAAGTCGGCGCGACCCGTCACGGTGCAGGTGTTGATGACGTACACCTGGGCCGGCTCGTCGAAGGGGACGGGACGGTAGCCCCGGGAGGCGAGGAGCTCCTCCATCTCCTGGGTCTCGGCCTGGTTGAGCTTGCATCCCACGGTCGCGAAGGCGATGGTCTTCCCCTCAGAGGGGGGCTTCGCCCCCCTTCCGATTCCTCCCCCCAGGGTTGCGCGGGCGAAGCCCGCGCTCGAACCCGCGTGATCAGACTCCGCGAGGTCAGGCCCGGTCATGCGAGTACCCTTTCCTTGGAGGAGCTTTCCTTCAGTTGGCCACAGGCGGCGCCGATATCTTCGCCCTTCGACCAGCGGACCGTGGCGGTGATCCCGTGCTCCTGCAGGATCGCCTGGAACGCCAGGATGCGCTGGAGCGGCGGCCGCCGGAACCCCGAGCCCTCCCACGCGTTGAACGGGATCAGGTTGACCTTGGCGCGGACGCCCTTGAGGAGGCGGGTCAGCCGGATCGCGTCCTCCGGCGAATCGTTGACGTCATCCAGCAGCACGTACTCGAAGGTCATCCGCCGGCGCACCGGGAGCGGGAAGCGACGGCAGGCCGCCAGGAGATCCTCGAGGGGCCAGCTCTTGTTCACCGGCATGAGGCGCTCCCGCACCGCGTCCGTCGTGGCGTGGAGCGAGACCGCCAGGTTGACCTTGAGGCTTTCCTTGGCGAGCTTCTGCATCCCGCTGACCAGCCCCACCGTCGAGACGGTGATCCTCCGCGGCGAATAGCCGAAGGCGCCGGGATGGGTCAGGAGCCTGAGCGCCTTGACCACGGCCTCGTAGTTGGCCAGCGGCTCGCCCATGCCCATGAAGACGAGATGGGTAATACGCGTTTCGGGGGGAAGTGTCTGGCGGACGGCCGCCGGCTGACCCACGATTTCCCCCGCGGTCAGGTTGCGAATCAGGCCCATGGTCCCGGTGAAGCAGAACGCGCAGGCAAAGCCGCATCCGACCTGGACGGAGAGGCAGAGGGTGAGCCGGTCACGGTCGGGCATGAGGACGGCGTGGATCCGGGCGCCGTCGGCCAGCCGAAGGACGAACTTCTGGCTGCCGTCCCGGGAAGGGACGACGCGCTCGACGTCAGGAACCCCCACGAAAGCCTCCTCCGCCAGCCGCGCCCGGAAGTCCTTAGGGAGGTTCGACATGGCCTCGAAGTCATAGACGCCCTTCTTGAAGAGCCAGGTGGCCAGCTGGCGTCCGCGGTAGCCGTCGGCGCCGAGACGCCGGGCCAGCGTCTCGAGTTCCTCGGGCAAGAGCGAAAGCAGATCCACATCGGCCATGGCCGCCCTAGAATAACACAAGAGTTTTCCACAATTCCTGTGCGTCCCCGGTGGATAACCCTGTGGGTTTCAGCATCGGGGTTTCGTGAAATCAAACCTTCGGAGCGTTTCGCCTATTCAGAAGGCAGCGGGCCGGCCAGGAGCAGGTAGAGGTCGAGGAGGGCCGTGTTGGTCGGGCCGGTCGTTATGAGGTCCCCGAGATCGGAGAAAAATCGATATGAGTCATTGGCCTCGAGAGAGGCGTGAGCGTCGAGATTCCGACGCGTGGCCTTTGTGATTGTGTTCCCGTCCGCGAGCGCGCCGGCGGCGTCGGTCGGGCCGTCGGTGCCGTCGGTGCCGGCGGCCAGAACCAGCACATCCTCCATCCCCTGAATCCCAAGCGCCGCCGCCAGAGCGAACTCCTGGCACCGCCCCCCGACGCCTTTTCCCTTGACTGTCACCGTGGTCTCTCCCCCCGCGATGAGGCACGCCGGCGGGGTCACAGCCGCTGCCAGGCCGCAGAACTCCTTCGCCACCTCCCTGGCCTCGCCGCGCAGAGCGCGGGTCACGAACGAGACGCGAAGCCCAAGGGCTTCCGCCTCCCGGACAGCCGCCTCGACGACGAGGCTGTTACCGCCGATAACGCGGTTCTGGACGTGGCGAAAGACGGGATCGTCGGCCTTGTGAGTCTCGGGAATCTCTCCCCTGGCCCCCCGTTCCAGATGCTCCACGACCACTCCGGGCGCTTTGGCTCGAAGCCCGAAGCGATCCAGGATCGCCAACGCGTCGGCATAGGTCGTCTGGTCTGGAGCGGTAGGCCCGGAGGCGATCACGTCCAGGGGGTCACCGATCACATCCGAGACAATGAGAGCCAGCACGGGAGCTGGGCTGGCGGCCTGAGCCAGCCGCCCGCCCTTGATGAGCGAGCAGTGCTTGCGCACGGCGTTCAGCTCGTTGATGGTGGCGCCGGCGGCCAGGAGGAGCCGGGTCAGGGCCTGCTTCTCCTCGAGCGTGATCGGCGGGGCGGGGCACGGCGTGAGGGCCGAGCCACCCCCGGAGATCAGGACAATCAGCAGGTCATCGGCTTGAGCTGACCGGGCCAGGGCGAGGATCTCGTTGGCTGCGCGGAGCCCACGCTCGTCGGGGATGGGATGGCCGGCCTCCGCCAGCTTGATCTTCTGGGTGGGAGCCGTGTAGCCATCCTTCACCACCACGAGGCCGTCGGAGATCCGATCGCCCAGGACCCCTTCGAGGGCGTGAGCCATTGCGCCTGACGCCTTCCCGGCCCCGACCACCAGGATCCGGCGGTGCCGAGAGAGATCCATGGACTCGAGGGCTCGCCTAACTAGCGGGCCGACATCCCCGGCCTTAATAGCCGCCTGCAGGATCTGGAGCCCCGCCTCCCGGAGCGTCACGCGCCCGATTCTACCTCACTCCGTTGACTCGTATCCTATGAGTAGATATACTTAGAGCTACTTAACTCTCATTAAAGGAGGAAATGAATGTCGGCGCCGGTCAAGACCAAGACGGTCCCTGCCCTGGAAGCCCGAACCCACCTGGGCGAGATCATGAAGGAGGTCCAGGGCGGGCGGGTCCGAGTGCTGGTAGAGAAGTCGGGCGTCCCAATGGTGGGAATCATCAGCGCCGAGGAGTTTCAGCGGGTGATCGCCGAGCGCGAGGCCCGGTTCGAGGTCGTGGACCGTATCCGGAGCCGAATCCCCTCCGTGCCCGACACCGAGGTCGAACGGGATGTTCGAGAGGCCCTGAAGCACGTGCGTCGCCGACGCCGTGCTTAAGGTGGTCCTCGACACGAATCAGCTGGTCAGCAGCCTCCTCAGCACCCGAGGGCTCCAGCGCCAATTGATCGACGCATGGCGCCAGCGGGCATTTCTGCTTCTGCTGGTGCCTGGGCAGATCGACGAGTTGGCGGAGATCCTGAGCCGTCCCAAGATCAAGAAGAGGTACCGCATCGATCCGAGGGATCGAGAGGCGTTCCTCCAGCTGTTTCGGCTGGATACCGTCCTCCTCCCTCATATGACAGCGCCCGGTGTGTGCCGCGACCCCGACGATGACTATCTCCTCGGCTGCGCCGCGGCGGGACGCGCCGACTACCTCGTCACCGGGGATGAAGACCTTCTGTCCATTGGCCGCTATCGCGACGTCACCATCCTCAGCGCGCGGGACTTCCTGGCAATCATAGCCCGTTAGCCCTCCTGCGCCCACACTCCACCATTTCGTCCCTGTCGACGAGAACGTCTTAATAAATCCGCTTTTCCATGGCGGACAGGTTCCGGCGGGGGTCACGCCTGCTTCAGTTTCTGCAGGCGGCGGCCGGCCTCTTGGAGCATGTCGTCGGTCTTCGGGAAGCAGAAGCGGATCTTGGTCCTGCCCAGCTCCGGGTGGGCGTAGAAGGAGGAGCCCGGCACCGTCGTGACCCCGACCTCCTTCACCAGGTACATGGCGAAGGCGGCGGCGTCCTCACAACGGAAGCGCCGGAGGAAGTGGGCGGCGTCGGTGAGGATGTAGTAAGCGCCGCGGGGCTTGTAGGCGACGAAGCCGGCGGCTTCGATGAGCCCGGAGCAGGTCCCGCTTGGCCTGGTACGTCTCGCGGAGCCAGACGTAGTAGGAGTCGGGAAGTGTGAGCGCCGTCACCGCCGCCTCCTGCAGCGGATGAGGGGCGCCCACGGTGACGAAGTCGTGGGCCCGCCTGATGCCGAGGGAAATCTCGGGAGAGGCCACGGCGTAGCCGACCCGCCAGCCGGTGACCGAGTAGGACTTGGAGATCCCCGAGATCGTGACCGTGCGCTCCGCCATGCCCGGAAGCGTGGCGATGGGGGTATGAGTCTGGCCGTCGAAGATGATGTGCTCGTAGATCTCATCGGTGATCGCCAGAAGGTCGTGCTTCAGGCAGAGGTCGGCAATCAGCTGGAGCTCCTGGCGGGTGAAGACCTTTCCGGTGGGGTTGTTCGGACTGTTGAAGATGATAGCGCGGGTGCGTGGGCCCACGGCCTTGGCCAGACGGTCGGGATCGAAGGAGAAGTCGGGGGGCTCCAGCGGGACGAAGACCGGTTCGGCCGCCGAGATGATGCAGCCCGGGCCGTAGTTCTCGTAGAACGGCTCGAAGATGATCACCTCGTCGCCGGGGTTCAGGACGGCAAGCAGCGTGGAGAGCATGGTCTCGGTGGAGCCGCAGCAGACCGTCACATGGCGCTCCGGATCCACCTCGATGCCATAGAACTTCAGGTACTTGTCGGCGATCGCCTTCCTGAGCTGCGGCGTCCCCCAGGTGATCGCGTACTGGTGGAAGTCCCCGTCGATGGCGCGATGGGCGGCCTGCAGGAGCTCCTTGGGAGGGGCGAAGTTGGGCATCCCCTGGGCAAGGTTGACGCCTCCGTACTGGTTGTTGACCCGGGTCATCTCCCGGATCACCGATTCGGTGAATCCCTGGACCCGCTTGGAGATCATGGAGGGAGGGGTCGGGCTACTTCTTCTTGAAGCGGATCACCACCCCGGTGATCTCTTTCTCGTGGACCCGGATCGTAATCTCCTCCGTCCGGCCGGTCTGGGCGGGAAGCGCCGCTACGCCGCCGGCGCCGGGGCCCCCGGTGGTCCCGATGGGCTGCTGGGGGCCGGTCACCGGGCGCTGGACCTTCTGCTCGGTGACGATGTCCTTCACGATCAGGACCACACCGCTGGCCCCAATCTTGGCGGCTTCCTCCTTCACCGCGGCCTCCACCTGGTCCATCGGGACCGTGGCAGGGACCCGAGTCCGTACCCCCCCGATCACTTCGTAGTCGGCCGCGGGAGGACTCGTGTAAATGGTGACGGCCTTGGCCTCGGTGGCGGGATAGTTGAACTTGGGGTCCCGGACGAGGGTCGGAGCCATCAGCGGAGCCGCGCAGCCCGCGGCGAGCGCGATCGCGAACCCCGCAGCAAGCGCGACACGCAAGTGGTTGGTTGGCACGGCACTATGGGACGATGACGTCCCGCTCCACAGGATCCACCTTGACGCCTTTGCCCTTGAGCCAGGCGATGCCGCGCTCGAGGGTCTCCTCCTTGGCCTCGAGCTCCAGGATCACCCAGCCGTGGTCGGCCTTGACGTCCGCCCGCCGGATGTTGGTGATGATGTCGAAGTCCTTCACCAGGTGGTAGATGACGGGCTCCTGGATCCGCTCGGGCGGAAAGGTCAGCCGCACCCGCATTCGCGCCATCGGGATGCCTAGCCTCCGGCGATCGCGGGCACTATGGACACCTGATCGCCCTCCTTCAGCGACGTCTTCTTCCCCTGGAGGAAACGGATGTCCTCCTCGTTGACATAGATATTGATGAACCGGCGGACGTCACCGCCCTCCTCGACCAGCCGCTCGCGGAGACCGGGGTACTGTCGCTCGAGGTCCTCGATCAGGTCCGCGACGGTGTCGCCCTTCGCCTGCACCTCTCCCGCGCCCTTGGTGACCGCCCTGAGGGGGGTGGGGATCCGGACCAGAACTGGCATCGTTTCCTCTCCTCTATGACCGCGCTTGAGACTTCAGCTCCGCCAGCGCCCGGTCGAACGCCGAGAGCAACGGGCGGATCGTGACGTGGGTGTCCAGCCGCTCGTAGAGCACGTCCGGCGTCTTGAGCCCGTTGCCGGTGATGCAGATCACGATGGACTCGTCCCGTGGGATCACGCCCGTCTCGATCAGTTTCTTCGTCACGGCCACGGTGACGCCCCCCGCGGTCTCGGTGAAGATCCCCTCCGTCCGGGCCAGCAGCAGCATTCCCTCGACGATCTCCTCGTCGGTGGCGTGCTCACCGTAACCGCCCGAGTCCTTGACGACCCGATAGGCGTAGTAGCCGTCGGCCGGGTTGCCGATGGCGAGCGACTTGGCAATGGTGTTGGGCCTGACCGGCGTCAGGACGTCGGTGTCGTTCTTCACCATGGTGACGATCGGGCCGCACCCCGCGGCCTGAGCGGCGTACATCCTGGTGGCCGGCCGCTCGATCAAGCCAAGCGACGCGAACTCACGGATGGCCTTCCAGATCTTGGTGATCAGCGACCCGCCGGCGCACGGCACCACGATGTGCCCCGGCGCCCGCCAGCCGAGCTGCTCCAGGATCTCGTAGCCGTAGGTCTTGGAACCTTCCGAGTAGTACGGCCGAATGTTGATGTTGACGAAGGCCCAGCGGTACTTGTCCGAGACCTCGGAGCAGAGGCGGTTGACCTCGTCGTAGGTCCCCTCCACCGCCACCAGCGTCGGCTGGTACACGAGCGTCGCGACGATCTTGCCCTGCTCGAGATCCGCCGGGATGAAGATATAGCTCTTCAGGCGCGCCTCGGCGGCGTGGGCCGCGACGGAGTTGGCCAGGTTTCCGGTGGAGGCGCAGGCGATCGTGTCGAAGCCGAACTCCTTGGCCCTGGTCACCGCCACTGCGACGACCCGGTCCTTGAAAGACCAGGTGGGGTGGCAGACCGAGTCGTTCTTGATCCAGAGCTCGCGCACCCCCAGCTCCTCGGCGAGGTTCTGGGAGCGGATCAGCGGCGTGAAGCCGACGTGATGGCCGACGGCAACGTCGCCCTCGATCGGGAGAAGCTCCCGGTAGCGCCAGATGCTGGGAGGACCGGCGGCGATGGACTGGCGGGTGATGACCCCCTTCAAGGCGTCGTAATCGTAATCCACCTCGACGGGGCCGAAACAGAACTCGCAGATGTGGACAGGAGAGGACGGGTACCTGCGCCCGCACTCCCTGCACTTCAAGCCTTTCAGCTTCGTCATGAGCCGCTCCATCGGTAGGGGATTTGAGCCCCGGTTAGTGCTGCACCGACAAGCAATTTTAATTACTAAACACTCGTTTTGGAAGAAAGTCAATCCCGAATGACGTATGATAGCGTGCCGTGACCGGCGCGCCGCTTCCCTTTTTCCTCCTGCTTGGCTTCGGCGTGGCGTTCGCCGCGGCGGCCCTCGGCGGTGGGCCGCTGGTCTTCGACGACCATCCTGGGCAGATCTTCCGCCTGTGGCACGGGCTGACCCGCGGCCTCTGGCCCTGGGAGTGGAACCCCAGCTGGTGGGGCGGCTACCCCGAGCTCCAGTTCTACCCTCCCGGCTTCGTGTACCTCGGGGCCCTCATCTATTACGGAGCGCTCGGGGTGTTGTCGCCGATGACGGTCTATCAGGTGCTGCTCTGGATCATCTATCTCCTCCCCGGCGTGACCACCTACTGGCTCCTGGCGCGGATCCTCCCCAACCCCTGGCTGGCGCTGCCGGGGGCCTTCGTGACCCTGACGCTTTCCGCCGGGACGCGGAGTGGCGTGGAAGAAGGGCTCCGGTGGGGCCTCATCGCCGCCCGCCTGGCCTGGGGACTTCTGCCCCTCCTCGCGCTCTCGCTCGTTCGCTGGCAGGAGCGCGGGGAACGCCTTCCATTCCTGGCGGCGCCCTTGCTGGCGGGAATCGTCCTGACCCACCCGGCTCACGCCCCCGCCGGTGTCGCCCTGGTGCTCCTGGCGGCGCTCTTCGGCGAGGGCTCCCGGCGACACCGCTTCCGCCAGGCCGCCTGGATCCTGGCCGTCTCGGCCGGCCTGACGGGCTTCTGGACTCTCCCCCTTTTCGCTCATCTGAACTTCGCGCTGCCGCTGGCCTGGGGAGAGTTCAGCGCGGCCGCTCTGGGGCGCGACCTGCTCCGCCGCCCTCTCCTTGCGGTCCTGGTCGCCGGCTGGCTCGCGGGCTGGGTGGCCGCCTCGCGGGCCAGCGGACCGGGCCGCCCGGCGCTCAGCCTGCTGGCGCTCCTGCCTCCGCTCGTTGCCGTGACCGCGCTGGACGCGCTCGTGATCGAACCGCTCGGGTTTCGCTGGCTCCCGGCCGATCGGCTGCTCGACGGCGTTAAGCTCGCCCTCGTCCTCGGCGGTGGCGCGGGCATCGCGTGGGCGCTCTGGCTGGCGTTGAGACGCTCCGCCCATCGGGCCCAGGCGGCGGGGCTCGCCGCCACGGCGGGTCTTCTGGCGCTGGGGATCGTTGGCGGCGGAGAGCCCACGCTGACCCTCTGGCCCAGACCGAATGACTGGCCGAAACTCGAGGAAACGGCCCGGGGCCTGAGGCTTCCCGAGTTATGGGCCCAGCTTCGCGCGGCGCCTCCGGGAAGAATCCTCTTCGTCCGCTCCGCCGTCCCACTCCGCTTTGGCCGCGAGTGGTGGCGCCCCCACACTCACATCACCGCCCTGACCCCCATGTTCACGGGCCGAGAGATCATCAACGGGACCTTCACCCATCCCTCACCCGTGGCGGGGCTGGTCTATACGGGCTCGGCGGACAATCGCCCCATCACGCGCCTGGTCGAACAACTGGACGGCAACACCCTGTTCGGCCGGCCCCTCGAGACGCTCACCCCCGCTGTCTTTGACCCCCTGGCCGAGCGGCTGGGAATTTCGACCGTGGTGGCGCTCGAGGAAGACCGCGGCCATCTTCCGTTCGTCGAGACAAACCCTCGCTTCTCCTCGCCTCGCCAGGCCGGGCCGTTCCTCCTGTTCGCTCTCAAGGAGAAGACGCCGACCCTGGAGCTCAAGGTGGACCTCGTGTACTGGAACGGAAACTGGGAGTCCGTGGGCGTCGTTCTGACCGCTCTGGCGCTCATCTCCTGGGGCGGCACGGCCTTCATGATGCGAGGCCGTCTGTGAGCCGCCAGCACCTGGACGCCGTGGCCATGGGGATCCTCATGGCCTGCTGCGCGGCGTGGGGGGTGAACCAGGTCGCCATCAAGATCAGCAACACCGGGATCACCCCAATCCTCGGCGCGGGGCTCCGCTCCCTCGTGGCGACGCTGTTCCTGATGGCGTGGTGCTGGATCCGGGGCTTCCGCTTGTTCAACCGCGACGGAAGCCTGGGCCACGGGATCGTGATCGGGCTGCTCTTCGCCGGCGAGTTCGTCTTCCTCTACTGGGGGCTCGTCCTCACCACCGCCTCCCACAGTGTGATCTTCCTCTACACGGCGCCGTTCTTCGTGGCTGTGGGCGCCCACCTGTTCCTCCCCGACGAGCCCCTGAGGGCGCGGAAGGTCGTTGGCCTTGCCCTGGCATTCGCCGGGCTCTGGCTGGCGGTCGCCGACGGCCTCACCTTCCCCACGCGGCGCGAGCTCCAGGGCGACCTCCTGGAGCTGATCGCCGCCCTCATGTGGGCGGCCACCACGGTGGTCATCAAGCGGCGGACCGATCTCCGCCTGACACCCCAGAAAACGCTCTTCTACCAGCTTGCATTCTCCGCCGTGGTGCTGATCGGGCTCTCGCTCGCGGTGAAGGAAGCCGCCATCACCGACCCGAGGCCTCTGGTGCTGGCGGCGTTCTTTTACCAGAGCGTGCTCGTCGCCTTCGTCTCCTACCTCGCCTGGTTCTGGCTGCTGGCCCACTACCCCGCGTCCAACCTGGCGGCCTTCTCCTTCTGGACGCCCGTCTTCGGCGTGTTCGCGGGCGGGCTTCTGCTGGGCGAGAGGATCTCCCCGCTCCTGTCGGGAGCGGTAGCCCTGGTAGCGGTGGGAATCTTCCTCGTAAACCGCCCGCCGAGAGCCTAGGAGGGGTGGGGCATGTCGGGCTGAACAGCCTCCTCGAGCGTGAGCGGCGGCCGCGCCCGGAACGGCTCGCGCCGGACGGGGCAGTCGTCGAGGTCGCACATGGGGCAGTAGGCGCGGTGGCACGGGTCGGTGTGGAAGATCAACTCGCCGTCCACCCCCAGCGCGCGGATCACTCGGTCGGCCAGGTCCTCCGCCACCTCGTGCGCCCGATCGACCGACCAGAACTCCGGCACGACGAGGTGCGCGTCCACGTGGTGGAAGCGCCCCGCGCGGATGGCCCGCAGGTGATGAACGCGGATGATCCCCTGCCCGACGTGCCTGCCCAACACCCCCAGCAGGCGGTTCAGAAGGAGGGTGTCCTCTTCGTCGAGCAGGCCGCCGGCGGCGTGGCGCACGAGGCGGAAGCCGGTCCACATGAGGTTGACCGCGACCACTGCGGCCACCAGCGGGTCGAGCCACCAGATCCCCGTGACCCGGACCAGGAGCAGGCCCACCACGACGCCGACGGTGGTCCAGAAGTCGGAGAGGACGTGCTGGCCGTCGGCCAGGAGCGTGAGGGACTGGTGCTTCCGGCCCGTCCGCACGAGGAACAAGCCCAGCGCGAGGTTCGCCAGGCCGGCGCCCGAGATGATGAGGAGCCCCGTGTCCAGCTCGCGGACTTGCAACCGGACGACCAGGCTCAGCACGACCTCATAGAGGATGAGCACGGCGGCGAAGGCGATGAGCCCGCCCTCGAAGGCCGCCGAGAAAAACTCGATCTTGCCGTGGCCGTAGGGATGGTTGCGGTCGGCGGGGCGCCCGGCGAAGATGATCCCACCCAGCGCGAAGATGGCCGCCACCACGTTGACGATGGACTCGAGCGCGTCGGAGAGGATCGCGATGGATCCGGTCAGGCGGTAGGCCTGATACTTGGCGGCCAGCAGGAGAATCGACACCACCAGCGAGATCGCCCCCGCCCGGACGCGGACGCCCGAATCCTCGCTCATCGAGCCGCCGAGGGTCATCGGGTCGATCATACCACCGCCGCTTGCTCGGAGGGGGGCTCCGCCCCCCTTCCGATGCGAGACTCGTCTCACTCCGGGCCGATCGTGTGGGAGAAGCGGACCTTGCCCGTGACGTCGATGATGCGGACCGTGAGGCCCACCGTGTCGATCGCCACCTCGCCGAAGTTGTCGATCTCCCCGAGGCCGAAGAGCGAGCGGGGGTTGAGCCCGGCGTCCAGCGGCCGGGGGCGCCCCCGCGAGGCCGAGAGCGGCCCGGCGACGAACTCGTGGAAGGCGAAGTCGGGCCAGGGCGCGTGACGGATCAGCTGGGCGTGGTGCACGTCCGCGACGATCCAGAAGAGGTTCTTGACCTTCCGGTCCCGGAGGGCGCGGAGAACGCGGTCCCGCTCGACGGCGAACCCGGTGGCGTTCTCCTCGGGGACGCCGAGGATGCTCGCGTTGGACCAGGAGTCGCGGTGGAACCGCCCCGTCGAGATCGAGAGCGGCACGCTCGAGACCACGGCCTTCCAGGTCGCGGAGGAGGTCGAGACGTTGTCGATGAGCCAGCGGCGCTGGGCCGCGCCCAGCATGGTCTTGCCCGGCCCGTCCGGGTCCTGGTTCGGGCTCCGGTACTGGCGCGTGTCCAGGATGAACACCTCCAGCAGCTTCCCCCAGCGCACCTTGCGGTAGAGGCGGGTCGGCTCGTCGGGCGGGGGCTGGAGGGGCCAGTACTCGATGAAGGCGCGGCGGCCCAGCGGCATCAGCGGCTCCCCCGGCCCGGAGAAGTCGTTCTTGACCTCGTGGTCGTCCCAGATCGCGTACGCCGACGTGGAGCGGAAGAAGCCCTGGACGGCCGCATCGGCCCGGTTGTAGCGGTGCTTTTCCCTGAAGCCGTCGAGCGTCGTCGCGACGAAGTCATTGCCCGGGACCCAGTCCGGGCCGCCGCAGCGGATATCGGCGTAGATCGTGTCGCCGACGAAGAGGAAGAAGTCAGGCTTGCGCTGCGCCATGGGCCCGAATATCGGGTAGCCATCCTTGACGTGGCGGCACTGCCGCCCGCCTCCAAGATCGCCGCTCCAGAGAAACGTGACGGGGCGGGCCTGGTTCCGGGGCGGCGCCGTCACGAAGCTCCCCTCGACGCTCTCTCCTGCGTGCCGGACCCGGTAGGTGTAGCGCGTCGCGGGAGAGAGCCCGGTCAGCGCGACCTTCCCGGTGAAATCGTCGGTCCGCCACAGGCCCACGGAGGCGACGGCCGCGGCGCCTCCGGTCGCGGGGGAATACTCCACGCTGAGGGACCGCTCCTCGAAGCCGCGCCCCCACACGACGGCGCTCGTGTCCGTCACTTCCCCCACCGTCACCAGGAGCGGCGAGTCGGCCAGGGCGGGAAGACCCGCGAGGCAGAGGCCGACCGCGAGCCCGATGAAGATCTTGAAGGCGCGGGCGGTCATGCTCTGGGCGAGGCGGGAACTCTGGAGAAGAAGCCGGGCTTGAACCGCTCTACGAAGCGGCGGGCGGTCTCGCCGAGGAGGTTTTCCTTCACGGTTTCGGGGAAGCGGAGGTCGTCCAGGGTCCGGTAGATCTCTTCGAGCGTGCCCATCCCGGCGGGATGGTCCGAGCCGAACATGATCCGGTCGCTGTGGGCGCCGATCCCCTCGAGCAGGACCTTCTTCTGCGGCTCGAGCTTCGTCACCCGGTAGCGGTCGTCCCAGAGGGCGCCGAAGACGTTGGTCATCTCGAGCCACACGGTGTCGTACCGCTCCAGCATCCGGAAGGCGTCACCGAACTCGGGGAAGAGGCTGTGGGCGAACACCACCGGGAGCCGGGGAAAGCTGCGGACGATCTGCTCCATCGTCGAGACGGGAAGCGACAGGCCGTAGAACTCCTCGAACCCGGTGTGGAAGACGCACGGGCGCCCGAGGTCCTGGAGCGCCTGGTACGCCTCCGGCATCCGCGGATCGAGGGGATCGAAGCGCTGGATGAATGGATGGAACTTGAAGCCGAGGAAGTTATGGTCGCGGATGCAGAGCTCCACGATCTGCGCCTTGCCCGGATTCTCGGGATGCAGCGACCCCCAGGGAATGATCCACGGGTGCCGGCTCCGGAGGGCGGCATTGAACGCGATGAGCCCTTCGGTCTCCTGGGGCTCGATCGGGTAGGCGAAGTTGAAGAGGTAGTCCACCTTGAGCTTCGCGTAGTCGTCGATGAGCTGGTCGAGGGTCACGTCCACCGGGACGGGATGGCCCGCGTAGTAGCGGTGCATCCATTTGAGGAGCCCGGCCAGCCGCTTGGGTGGCAGCAGGTGGACGTGGATGTCGATCAGCATCAGGCCTCGTCGCGGTGGAGGTAGTCCATGAGCTTCTGGTAGGCCGGGGGCATCTTGGGCTCGAAGCGCATGAACGTCGGCACCGGATACCGCTGGCCGGCCTGGTGCGTGGCCTCGAGCCCCTTGAGCACCTCGTCCGCCTTGGAGCGCGGCATGGTGAAGGCCATCTCGTGGTCCTGGGCCATGCCGAAGACGCGGTCGCCGTTGCACGGCAGGATGAACTGGCAGTCGTCCGCCTGGAGGGTCTGGACGATCAGATCCGAGCAGTCGAGACCGCCCGAGGCCTGGGAGTGCAGGTGCCCGCCGCGATAGAAGAGCGCGGCCTGGACCAGCCGCATGACCTGGGCCGAGTCCCCGTACACGATGGTCAGGGCCGGCTCGAACTCCGCCGCGTGCAGCGGCGCCACCAGGATCCCCTCGTAGGCCCCGAAGTCGAAGCGCTTGGTCTCCGCCGCGTACCGGGCGACGGCTTCCTTCGGCCGCCCCGTGTACTCGGCGAAGAGGCTTCCGTCCCAGAACTTCTCCTTGGCGGGCTCGAACCCCATGGCGATCCCGCCGAGGGGGCAGACGTTGTCCTCGCGACGGACCAGCAGGGTCCAGCCGTATCGCCGGGCCATTCCCACCCCCATGCAGACCGTGATCGTCTGCCCCATGTCGCGCTTCGGGGCCTTCGCCTTCTTGACGAGGTCCGGCGGCCCGTCGGCGAGCTTCGGGAGCGGCAGGACCCCCACGGCGAACGTCGAGGGGCGGATATAGAAGGCCAGGGCCTGGTGGATCGCGGTGGAGGTTGCCATGGTTATTGTCCTCTCTCGAAGCGCTCGTCGTTGGCGGTGTTGAAGACCCAGCAGGAGTCGGCGAGCTGCGGCATCGCGGCGAGGGCGAACTTGCGCTTCTCGAGCGGCTGGGTGAGGAGCTTCGCCAGGTCGGGAGTTTCCAGAACCCGGTTCCTGAGGTTCGCCATATGGATCTGGAACGCCGCCCTGCCGATGTCGGTGACGACCTCCATGAGGTGAGGACACCCGTACCGGTTTCCCACCTTGTCGGCCGCCACCTTCGTGAACCCGCGGTGGATCCGCTCCCCCACCAGGCTTCCCAAAACCTGGGTGGCGCCGGCGCAGAACGGGGGGTTGGTCCCCTTCACCATCTCCCCTTCCGCGTGCAGCACGGTCATGGAGGGATACTCGATCGTGAGCGACGCCCGGATGTGATGGAAGTCATCGCGCATCTCCCCATCCAGGCGATAGCGGTCGTCCGCCAGCCGGATGATGCGCACCTCCTTGTTCCGTACGAAAAAGGGCTTCTCCATCTCCGCCTCCCGCCCTAGCCTAACACACGAGGGCTGTGGTAGGGTTGAGGCCATGGAATTCAGTTTCACCGAAGAGCAGCTGCTCCTCCAGAAGACGCTCCGCCAGTACGCCAAGTCCGAGCTCCTGCCCAACTATCACCGCTGGGACCGCGGCGAGAAGTTCCCGCGCGAGAAAATCTTGGAAATGGGTCAGCTCGGCCTGCTCGGCCTCAGGGTACCCGAGCGCTACGGTGGCCAGGACGCTTCCTTCGTCACGTGCGGCATCGCCTCGGAGGAGATCTCTCGCGGAGACTTCAACTACGGCCTCTTCATCCAGCTCTCCTGCATCCCCGCCGAGCTCCTCCGCGCCAAGGCGAGCCCGGAGGTCCAGGCCGAGTGGTTGCCGCGCCTGGCCAGCGGCGACGCCGTGATCGCCTTCGCGCTGACGGAGCCGGCGGTCGGCTCGGACGCCGCCAACCTCGCGACCCGCGCCGTCAAGCAGGGCGACGAGTACGTCATCACCGGCGAGAAGGCCTCGGTCACCTTCGGCGGCTACGCCGATGCCTGCATCGTCTTCGCGCGAACGGGAGAGAGCGGCGCCGGCGGGGTCTCAGCGTTTCTCGTCCCGCTGGACCGCCCCGGGATCACCCGCACGGTCTACCGGAGCCCCGGCGAGCGGCTCTCGGCGCGCGGCTCCCTCTTCTTCGACGGCGCGCGCATCCCCGCCCGCTTCAGGCTCGGCGAGGAGCGGGAGGGATTCACGGGCGCCATGGTCTCCTTCGACTTCAACCGGGCGTTCATCGCGCTCTCGGCCGTGGGCGCCGCCCTCCAATCGCTGGAGGAGACCGTCGAGTACACGAAGACGCGCCAGGCCTTCGGCCGGCCGCTGGCGAAGTTCGAGGGGGTCTCCTTCCAGGTGGCGGAGCACCTGACTCTGGTCGAGGGCGCGCGGCTGATCGCTTACAAGTGTCTCTGGTTCAAGGACCAGGGCCTCCCCCACACCAAGGAGTCGGCCATGTCCAAGTGGCTCGGCCCCAAGGCCGCGGTGGAGGCGATCCACGCCTGCCTCATCCTCCACGGGCACTACGGCTACAACCAGGAATCGCCGCTGGAGCAGCGGATGCGGGATGTGATCGGGCTGGAGATCGGCGACGGCACCCCCGAGATCATGAAGGGGATCGTCGCGCGCGAGGTCTACGGCCGCGAGTTCATGTCCTACCGCTAGAGACTAGGCTTCGCGAAGTGCTTGCTCGGCCCGGGCGAGGTCCCAGGCCATCCCCATCTCCCGAAACATGCCGATGGCCTTGGCGAGCTGCTCCTTAGCCTTGTCCACCTCTCCTTTGGTTCTAAGCAGGCGGGCGTAGCTCAGGTAGCTCCGGGCCAGGTCGGGCTTGGCGCCGATCTCCTCGAGCAGCCGGATCGCCTGCAGGATGGCGGTCTCGGCCTTCTGAGCGTCAGAGGGGTCGAGGACGGAGCAGGCCTCCCCGAGGGTCCGGAGGCTGAGGGCCTTGGTCCATTTGTCGCCCGCCTCCTCCGCTAGACCGATCGCCTCTTCGCAGAGAGAAGGCAGGGCGTCAAGCTGGCCGAGCGCGAGGAGACAGGTGGCGAGGAGAGCTTTTTGTTGCTGCCGGACAAACCTCGTCCCAATCTTTGTCGCAAGAGCTAAGCTCTCTTCCACCAACGCTCTTCCCCGGTCCGGGTCTCCGGCCATGGCGTGCGCCTCGCCCTCCCGGGATTTCACGATGTAGACCCGGAAGAGGTCTCCCGCGCGTTCAGCGATACGCCTGGCCTCTTCGTAATCCGGGATCGCCTCGACCCATTCGCCGCGCTGTCCTCGGGCAAATCCCCGGTATTGATAGGCCGCGGCTTCAGTAAACGGGTTCTGGGTCTCAGTCGCCAGCTGGATTCCCTGGTGGGCATAGCGCAGGGCTCGGTCAAACTCGCCCATCACGGAAAGGGGCTGAGCTGCAAAGCCGAGCGCGGTCGCCTCCTCGCTCTTGTTCCCGAGCCGACGCATCTGCTCGACGCTCCGTTCCAGCATCTGACTGCACCGAGCAAAGTCGGACTGGAACCAGTAGACTCGACCCATGAGATTGACCGGCGGAGCGGCAAGGGTCTCGTCTCCCAGCCGGTCGGCGATCTCGAGGCTCTGCTTCGCGTGCTCGATGGCTCTCTGCATATCAAAGAGGACATAGTGGATCCGTCCGAGCCAATAGAGGACCCGAGCCAGCCGGGGTTCGTCGCGGAGAGCTTCCGCGCGGACCCGAGCTTGCTCGAGGTTCGTCCGATCCCGCTCGATGTCCTGGCGGGTCACGCCGACTGCGGCGAGCTTGAGGGACGCGTCGATCTGCCAGCGCTGAGCATCGGGAGACGCCGGGAGCGCTCGGGCCGTTGTGAGGGCCTGCTCATAGTAGGTCGTTGCTTCGGCGTTCGCGTAGAGGCGGGCTGCCCGGTCCCCTGCGAGGAGGGCGTACTGGACCGCTCTGTCCTGGTGCTCGCTCCGGGCATAGTGGTAGGCCAGGATCGTCACTTGCTCCTCCAGGCGGTCGGCGTAGAGCTCCTCGGTGGCCCGGCCGATGGCCCCGTGGAGCTCCTTCCGGCGTTGACCGAGGAGGCTCTGGTAGGCCACGTCCTGGGTGACGGCGTGCTTGAAGATGTATTCCAGCTCGGGGAAGAAGCGCGTTTCGTGGATCAGCTCCAGGTGCTTGAGGGTGTCCAGGTAGCCCTGGACCTCCTGCGCCATCTCGGAGATCCGGGCGAGCAGGCGGAGCCCGAACTCCCGGCCGATCACGGCGGCCGCCTGGACGGTCCGCTTGACCGGCTCCTCCAGGCGGTCGATCCGGGCTCGGATGATGTCCTGGATGGTGGCGGGCACCTCGGTCACCGCCGTTCCCGCCCAGCGGAGTCCTCCGTTCTGGCGGACGATGACCCCATGCTCCAGGAGCGCAGCGGTGATCTCCTCCACGAACAGGGGGTTCCCCTCGGCTCGGTCGCGGACGAGGCGGACGAGCTCGGGGGGAAGTTCGCGGCTCTCCAGGAGCGTGGTTAGCATGACCTCGGTCTCATCCTCGGTCAGGAGGTTGAGGGCGAGCTGGGTGTAGAAGGTCTTGTCCCCCCAGCGCACGGCGTAGCCCGGTCGATGGGTGGTGACCAGGAGGAAAGGCATGCCCGCCAGGCTCTCGATCAGGAAGGCGTAGTAGTCCTCCGAGGTCTTGTCGATCCAGTGAAGACCCTCGACGACGACCACAAGCGGCCGGCGCTGGCTGCCGGCCACGGTCAGGGCCCGGACGGCCTCGAAGGTCTTCTTGCGCTTGTCCTTGGGGTCCAGGTACTTGAGGCTCTCGTCCTCCCCGGGTAGGCCGAAGAGCTCGCCCAGAAACGGGAGGATCGTTTCAAGGGCCGGGTCGAGTTGGCGGAGACCCCGGTGGAGCTTCTCCCGGATCTGGAGCGGGTTATCGCCGTCCTCGATCTGGAAGTTCGCGCGGAGAATGTCGAGCACGGGCAGATAGGGCGTGCTCTGGCCATACGCCACGCAGTGTCCTTCGAGCCACGTGACCCGCTCCCCTTCGAGCGATTTCTTGAACTCGTAAAGGAGACGAGACTTCCCGACCCCCGGCTCCCCGACGATCCCCACCACCTGGCCGCGGCCCGCCTTGACGCGCGCCAGGCAGTCGTGCAGAACCCCCAGCTCCCGCTGGCGTCCCACCAGCTGTGTGAGCCCCCGTTCGGCGCTGACCTCGAGGCGGGTGCGCCCCCGCCGCCGGCCGGTGACCGTGTAGGCCAAGACCGGCTCGCTGCGCCCTTTGACCTGGACTGGCCCCAGGGCTTCGCTCCGGACGTACCCCTCCAGCAGGCGGTGGGTCGCCTCGGTGACCAGGATAACCCCGGGCTCGGCCAGGGCCTGCATCCGCGCTGCCAGGTGGGTCGTGTCGCCGACGGCGGTGTAGTCCATGCGGAGGTCGTCGCCGATCCGCCCTACGACGACGAGGCCCGTATTGAGGCCCAGGCGCAGTTGGAGCTCTACACCGCGCTCGCGCCCGAGCCGCTCGCTGTACCCGCTCAGGGTTTCCCGGATCGCCAGCGCCGCCTGGACGGCCCTGAGGGCGTGATCCTCGATGGCCACGGGAGCGCCGAAGAGAGCCATGAGGCCGTCCCCGAGGAACTGGTTGACGGTCCCTTCATAGCGGTGGACGGCCTCGGCCATGAGGCGAAGCGCGCGATCCATGACCTCGTGCATCACTTCGGGGTCCAAGCGCTCCGCCAGGCGGGAGGAGTCCACGATGTCGCAGAAGAGCACCGTGACCTGCTTCCGCTCGCCCTCGAGCGCGCTCTTGGACGTGAGGATCTTCTCGGCGAGGTGCTTGGGGGTGTACGCCTGCGGGGAGGCGAACGTTGTCGCGGCCACCGGGGCAGCCGCGACCTCGAGAGGGTGACCGCACTGGTTGCAGAAGCGACTTCCTGGTGCGTTGGCGCGAGCACAGGAGGGACAGGTGACTTCAAGCCGAGCACCGCAGGAGTTACAGAATCTGGCCTCCTGCGTGTTCTCGTGTTGGCACCGGGGACACTTCATTCCGGAGCCTCCTGCCGTCAGCTGAACTTCGGTTTCCGCTTCTCCACGAAGGCCGAGAGGCCTTCCCGGGCGTCGGCCGAGCTCATGTGCTGGGTAACGCCACGGATCTCGAGTTCGAGACCCCCGGCCAGAGGAAGGTCCAGCCCCCGGTTCGCCAGCATCTTCACCGTCCGGTTCGCTGATCCGCTCAGGCCCGCGAGCTGGGCCGCCAGCTCGTTCAGCTTCTCTCTCACCTGACCTGTCGGAACTACCCGATTTATAAGCCCCCACTCGAGCGCCTCTCGGGCCGTGAGCCAGTGGCCCAGGAGCATCAGCTCCTTGGCGCGCCGGAGCCCGATCAGACGGGGGAGGCGCTGGCTCCCGCCACCGCCGGCGACGAGCCCGAAGTTGGCGTGCTGATCGCCCAGCCTGGCCTCCTCGTCGGCGATGACGAGGTCGGACACCAGGGTCAGCTCGAGGCCCCCCGCCAGCGCCATGCCGTGGACACCGGCGATGACGGGGACGGGCAGCGCCTCGATCCGGTTGAAGGCGCGGTGCCAGAGCCTGGTGAACGCTTCCCACTTCTGGGGATCGGGAGAGAGCTCCTGGACCGTCCGGAGGTCGGCGCCGGCGCAGAAGGCCCGGCCTTCTGCCGTCAGCGTGACGACCTTGATGGATGGATCGCCCTCGATGCTCTCGCAGGCGCTCGAGAGGTCCTCAAGCATCTGCCGGTTGATGGCGTTGAGCTGGGCCGGCCGGTTCAGGATGAGGCGAGCGATGGGGCCTTCACGGTCCAGCCTGAGTGTTTCGAATCCCGCCATGGCAGGTCCTCAGCGCGCGACGACGGCGCGGCAGGCTTGGAGTTGAGCCAGGTGCTCGAGGTCGTGGTCCACGATGTGGGTGGCATACTGTGCCAGCATGACGGGCCCGAAGAACGCGGAGAGGCCGATCCGGTCTGCGGCGGCCGGCGGCAGGCCCTGGAGAAAGGCCACGGTCTCAGCGCGCGCCTCCGCGAACCGGCGCCAGTCGTCCACGAAATCGCCCTGGCGATGATCGCGCTCGGCGGCCCAGACCTCGGGATCGAAGCTCTCGAAGCGAGGCCGATCCTCGTTGACGATCCGCTTCAGTCGAAGGAGAAAGACATCGCGCTCCACCTTCAGGAAATGGGCCATCACTTCTTTCATGGACCACTCCCCCTCCCGGGGTCGCTGCCGCAATTGCTCAGCGCTGAGCCCGCGGGACAGCGCCTCGATCTTGCCGGGAAGAGGCTGGATGGCGGGCGCCACTTCGGCCAGGGGGAGCGCCACCCGCGCCTCGGTTCGCTTGGGGCGGAGGCCGAGGGCGCTCCGGACCTGATGGATCTGCTGGAGGTGCTCGGTGTCGTGGCCCGCCATCGTCGCTGCGTAGTTCTCGACGCTCAGCGCGCCCCGGCTCGGGCTCACCCCCTCACGCGCCCACTGGGGGGGCGCCAGGCCATTCAAGATCTTGACGACCTCGCCCCGGGCCGACTCGAAGGCGCCCAGGAGCGTCCCCAGATCAGAGCGATCGCCAGACGCCTGGCGATCCCGGGACGGAAAGACCGGACGCTCCTCGGTCAGCATCCGGCGAAGCCGGGGCAGAAAGGTGTCGCGTTCGCCCTCGACAAAGTGGCGAACAACTTCGGTGACGGACCACTCCCCCGACCTGGGAGGCTTAACGGCCAGATCAGGCGAGAAATCTTCGCCGAGGAGCCGGAGGAGGTTCGGCGTCGCCGCCAGGTTCGCGATGACCAGGGCTCTGTCCACGAGTGGCTACCCCCTCACCCTGCCCTCTCCCCACAGGGGAGAGGGTTCTATCAGACGAGCGGATCGTAGTTGAAAAACTGGCCGGAGGTCTCCAGGGGGACCAGGTGCTGGCGGAGCGTGCCCGGGAACATTTTCGCCAGCCGCTCGGGCGTCCACCCCTCCGCGTGATGGATCGAGCGGATCGGGCGCATGTGGTTGAAGAGCATGATCTCCTTGCCGCGCACGCCGAAGACCTGGCCGGAGATGTCCTTGGCTTCATCGGTGGCCAGGTAGACGGCCATGGGCGCGATGTGCGCGGGGGAGAGCTGCTTGAGCTTCTCCACGCGCGCCCTCTGCGCCTCGGTCTCGCTGGGGATGGTCCCGATCATCCGCGTCCAGGCGAAGGGCGAGATGCAGTTGGCCGTGACGTTGTAGCGCGCCATGTCCAGCGCGACGACCTTCGTGAAGCCGACGATGCCCAGCTTGGCGGCGGCGTAGTTGGCCTGCCCCACGTTCCCGACCAGGCCCGAGGTCGAGGTCATGTTGATGAAGCGCCCCCACTTCTGCTCGCGCATGAGGGGGACCGCCGCGCGGGTCACGGAGAACGCGCCTTTCAGGTGGGTGTCGAGGACGGCGTCCCACTCTTCCTCGGTCATGTTGAAGATCATCCGGTCGCGGAGGATCCCCGCGTTGTTCACCACGATGTCCACCCGGCCAAAATGGTCGAGGGCGGTCTGGATGATGCTCTTCCCGCCCGCCATGGTGGCGACGGAGTCGTAGTTGGCCGCGGCCTGCCCGCCCTGGGCTTTGATCTCGTTCACGACCTCGTCCGCCGGCGTGCGGGCGGCGCCCGTCCCGTCCTCCTTGCCGCCGTAGTCGTTCACCACCACCTTGGCGCCCTCCTGGGCCATGAGGAGCGCGATCTCGCGGCCGATCCCGCGGGCCGCCCCGGTCACCACCACCACTTTATCCTCGAGCATCATGGTCGCTGTCTCCTGTGGAGGGCTAGATCACGCCGCGCTGGCGGAGGCTCTGGATCTCGGCGTCCCCGTACCCGGCCTCCCGGAGCACCTGGTCGGTGTGCTCGCCGAGTGCGGGCGCCGGCGTCAGGATCCGGCCGGGACTCTTCGCCAGTTTGACCGGAATGCCGATGGTCTTGAATCGCCCGCCCTTCGGGTGATCCTGCTCGGCGATCATCCCGCTGGCCAAAACTTGCGGATCCTTGACCATGTCGGAGTAGTTGTTCACCGGAGCGCAGAGCACGTCGGCGGCCTCGAGAACTTCCATCCACTCCCCGACGGTCCGGGAAAGGAACACGACGTCCAGCATAGGCACCAGCTCCTTCCGGCGGGCGAGCCGGTCGGCCTTGGTGGCGAAGCGCGGGTCGGTGGCCAGCCCGGGCCGGCCGATCGCGCCGCAGAACGATCGCCAGAGCTGGTCCGTCCTCACGGCGACAAAGATCCAGCCGTCCCGCCCCCGGAATGCCTGGTACGGCACCAGCTCGGGGTGGGCACTGCCCAGCCGCGGCAGGTCCTCCCCCGTCAGGTGGAAGACGGACAGCCGCGCGGCGTGGGCGAGGAGCGCCCCGTCGAGGAGCGACACGTCCACCTTCTGCCCCTCGCCGGTCTTCTCGCGGTGGAGCAGCGCCGTCAGAACCCCCTGCACGGCGAGCAGCGAGCCGATCGTGTCCACCACCGGGGCGCCGCAGAGCACCGGCCCGCCGTCGGGCTCGCCGGTGATGGCCATGAGGCCGCTCATCGCCTGCACGAGAGCATCGAGGCCCGGCTTCTCCCGCCAGGGGCCCTCCGGGCCAAAGGCGGAGAGGGAACAGTAGATGAGCCGGGGATTCAGGCGCGAGAGCCGCTCGTAGTCGATCTCGAGCCGCTCGGCCACGCCCCCGCGGTAGGCCTCGATCACCACGTCGGCCCGCTCGGCGAGCCGGTAGAACACCTCCCGCCCGTCGGGCGCCGACAGGTCCAGCGCGATCCCGCGCTTGTTGCGATTCACGGTGATGTAGAGCGGCCCCTCCCCGTTGAGCGTGACCTGATAGACCGAGCGGGAGGCGTCGCCCTTCCCCGGCTCCTCGACCTTGATGACGTCGGCGCCCATGTCTGCCAGGTACATGCCGCAGACCGGCCCCGCGATCAGGTGGGCGACCTCCAGGACGCGGTATCCCTGGAGCGGACGCGCCTGGCGTCGGGCCGCGGAGTTCATGACGCGCTGAACGATACCATACCTACGCGATCCGGGCCACCGCGCGTCAGCCCCGGGCGAAGCGCCCGCGCTCGAGGGCCCCGACGTACTCGGCGCCCAGGACGAAGACGATGGCCGAGTAGTATACGAACATCACGAAGGCCACGAGCACGCCCAGCGGCCCGTAAATCTGGTCGTACACGCCCACCGTCACGATGTAGAGCCGGAAGAGCTGCTTGGCCACTTCCCAGAGCACGCTGGCGAGGAGCGCCCCGGCCAGGGCGGCCCCGCGGGGGATCGGGCGGTGCGGCAGGTGCCGATAGAGCAGATAGAACATCCACGTGGCCAGGGCCACGCCGAGGCCGATGCTCATGTAGTTGATCCACTCGCGCGGCATCTGCGCCGGGCGAAGGATGAACACCTTGGCCCAGGTAAAGAGGTCGGTGACAGCGAGGGCCGCCAGGAACAGCGCCCCGATCATGAAGATCCAGAAGATGTCGAACAGCATCCCCCTGAAGAAACCGCGGCCGCGCTTGACGCCGAGGATCCGGTCGAGCACGAGGCGGCTGGCGCCGAAGAGCTGGGTGGAGAACAGGATCAGGATCACGGTCCCGAGGATCCCGGAGACGTTGCGCGTGGCGACGATCCGGAGGAGGATGCGGCCGATCTCTTTCTGGTACACGGGCATGATCGGCGCGAGCTGGTTGATGACCTGGCGGGTCGCCTCCTCGCTCGACAGGATGAACCCGAGCAGCGAGATGATCAGGAACAGGAAGGGAATCAGGCAGATCAGAACGTAGAAGGAGAGCCCCGCCGCCAGGAAGAACCCCTGGTGGGCGTAGAACCCGGAAAAGGCGTTGCGAACCCCCCTGACCACTGCGGGCGCTAGACGATGGAGCGGATGAGGCCGCCGTCCACCTGAATCGTCGCGCCCGTCACGTAGGACGCGCGCTCGGAGGCGAGAAAGACCACCATGTTGGCGAACTCCTCGGGGCTTCCAACGCGGCCGAGCGGGATGTCCGCGGTCACCTGAGGCAGGTATTCCTCGAACGTCTTCCCCACCTGCTTGGCCCGCCCTCCCATGTGGGAGCGGAGCCGGTCGGTGAGGATGCGGCCCGGGCAGACCGTGTTGATCAGGATGTTGTCCTTCCCCAGCTCGGCCGCCAGCGTCTTGGACATCCCCGCCACTCCGGGGCGGATCCCGTTGGACAGGATCAGCCCGGCGATCGGCTGCTTGACCGAGCTGGACTGGATGTTGAGAATCCGCCCCCAGCGCTTCTTCCTCATGTGGGGGAGCACCTCACGGATGAAGCGGACCGTCGAGAGCAGGGTGAGCTCGAAGGCGGCCTGCCAATCGGCGTCGGTCATTTGATCGAAACCGCCGGGAGGCGGGCCGCCGGCGTTCGCGACCAGGATATCCACGCCGCCGAAGGCCTCCACGGTCTTCGCGACCACCCGCTGGATGTCGGCGAGCCGCGTCACGTCGGCGGGGAGCGCCAGCACCTCCGCCTTGGTCTGCTCCCGGATCTCGTTGGCGGCCACGATCAGATCGGCCTCCGTTCGCGCGCACATCGTCACCCGGGCACCCTCGGCGGCCAGCCCCATGGCGCTGGCCTTGCCCATCCCCTTGCTCGCCGCCACCACGATCGCAACCTTCCCTTTCAGTCCCAGATCCATGCCTATCGCCTCCGCTACTTGTAGAAACGGGCGCGGTCCGCGCCGAGAATCTCCATGCGCTTCAGCTCGCGGTCGCGCATGACCTCCAGCTGGATCTTTTCCCCCGGCCCGTGGCGCCAGAGGGCGAGGTAGAGCCCCTTCCGGCTCGACACCTCCTCCCTGTCCACCGAGACGATGAAGTCGCCCTCCCGTAGCCCCGAGCGCTCCGCCGGCCCCTGGGGAACCAGTCCGGCCACCACCACCCCGTCCTCCAGGGCGTAGGCGAACACGCCCAGCCACGCGCGCTTCGGTCGGCTGACGACCTGGCCGTAGCGGAGGAACTCCTCCTGGTTCGCACAGTAGTGCTCGATAGGGATGGCCAGCGAGTTCCGCGCGACCTCGTTCAGGTTCAGCGAGACCACGCCGATCATGCGGCCGGCGAGCGTGAAGAGCGCGCCGCCGCCGAAGCCGGGGTTGAAGGCGCTCGACACGATCCCTCGCTCCAGCAGGTATTCCCAGTAGGCTTCGAACTCTCCAAGATACGTGACCAGGCCGCCGGAGACCCGCCGCTCCTGCGGCTGCGTGGAGGCCAGGACGAAGACCGGCGCGCCGCAGTCGATCTCCTCGGAGGAGCCCGCTTCGGCGGCCTGGAGCCCCTGGCGCTTGACCTTGAGGAGCGCGAGACCGACTTCGAAGTCTTGCGCCACAATCTCAGCCTTGGCCCGGCGGCCCTGGGTGAACGACACCTGGATGCTCTCGCCCCCCATCACGACGTAATTCACGGTCAGGATCAGCCCCGAGGGGTCGATCACCGTGCCCGACCCGAACCGCTCCTCTCCGAGAATCCGGGCGGACGGATGCTCGGCGGGCACCTCGGTGCGGATGTGGACCACCGTGGAGCGAAGCTGTCTGACGAGCTCGACCGATGCGTCCACGCCGGACCCTCAGGCGGCCTCCCTCAGCTCCTGCTTGGACATCATTTGAGATGCTTCGCCAGAAACGCCTCGACCTCGGTGAACGCGGCGGCGGCCGCCTCGCGCTGGTAGCCCACCGTCGCCCCGCAGCAGTCGCCCGGCTTGTTCCGGTTCTCCACGTCGGGAAGCATCTGGAGGGGGTAGTCCGCGTTGTCGAAGTAATGGTAGGCGCCCGGGAAGATCCTGATCGTCGCGTCCGCCCCCTTGGCGCGCATGGCGTTGACCATCTCCTCGCAGGTCGTGGCCAGGGTCCAGTCGTCGGCCGCGCCGATCAGCACGAGGAGCGGCGCCACCACGACCTCCTTGACGAGCGAGAAGCACCCGCCGGGGGACACGCCGATCCCCATGCGAAACCCGCGGGAAGGGAGCGTCACGCCCCGCTTGCGCGCCCGCTCGAGGCTCGGGCCGTTGACGACGGCAATGGCGAAGACTCCGCCGTTGGACCACCCCATCGCCCCGATCCGGCTGGGGTCCACGAACGGCAGCGACGAGAGGTAGCGGAGGGCTCCGAAGGCGTCATCGAACCGCTCCGTGTTCTCAACATCCGGCGTGTCCGGAGAGCAGTTCTCCACTATCCCACGGGGCGTCCAGCTGTCCACCACGAGCGCCACGTACCCACGCTCGTTGAGCCATCTGGCCCAGCGCGCGTGGAGAGGCTCGACGCCGCCGCACCCGTGGAGGAGCACCAGCGCGGGAAACGGGCCGGGCCCCGCGGGCCGATAGAGCTGG
>LDXP01000012.1 GCA_001443385.1 Candidatus Rokubacteria bacterium CSP1-6 | reverse complement strand
GCCCCCTCCGAATTAAATGGCGAGAGAGACCTGGCCGGTCTTGCGATAGGCGGCGGGATCCAGGATCACGTTCAGGCACCACACCTCGTCGGAGGCCAGCGCCGTCTCGAGCGCGGGGCGGATCTCCTTGGGCTCGGTGATCAGGAGGCCGCGGCCCCCGAGCGCCTCCACCATCCGGTCGTAGCGGGTGAAGGGCAGCGATGTCCCGACCGCGCGCGCCTCGCCCCAGAACGAGATCTGCGGGTTGCGGATCTGTCCCCAGCCGCCGTCGTTGCCGATGATGCACGTCATGGGCAGGTTGAACCGCGCGGCCGTTTCCAGCTCCATCCCGTTGAGGCCGAAGGCGCCGTCGCCGGAAATGAGGAGCACCTTCTTCTCGGGGTGGAGCAGCTTCGCCGCGATCGCGAAGGACGGCCCCACGCCGAGGCAGCCGAACTGGCCGGGATCGAGCCACTGGCCGGGGCGCTGGAGCGGCACGAACTTAGCGGCGCAGTTCACGACGTCGCCCCCGTCCCCCACGACGATCGTGTTGGCGTCCACCACCTGGGCGATCTCGTGGGCCCAGCGGTAGTGGCTGATCGGCACCTGGTCCGAAACGGCCTGGGCCTCGAGCTTCTCCCGGCCCTCCCGCTCCTTGTCTCTCACCTGCCCCAGCCACCTCTCGAACCGCGACGGCACCCCCGACGGCAACGCGTCCGCAACCTGGCGAAGGATCAGGCCGATGTGGCCGGCCAGCCCCAGCGCCAGCAGACGGTTCCGTCCCAGCTCGGTCGGGTCGGCGTCGACCATAATGACGATGGCATCTTCCGCAAACGTCGGCGGCCGGCCGTAGCCCAGGCGGAAGTCCAGCGGCGCGCCGAGGACGATGACGACATCGGCGCTGGACAGAGCGAAACCCCGGGCCTGGGAGAAGGCCAGCGGATGGTCCGAGGGGAGGCATCCTCTCCCCGCGCCGTTCATGAAAACCGGGACGCCGGCTCGCTCGGCGAAGCGCGCGAGGTCCGCCGCCGCATCGTCCCAGTAGACACCGCTCCCCGCCATGACCAGGGGACGCTCGGCGCGCGCCAGGAGGTCCGAGAAGCGCGTGATGGACTCGGGGTCCGCGGCGGCGGGGTTGCGATGGACGTAGCCGGTGGGAATCGGGGCCAGGCGGTCCTCCACCTCGTTGACGAGCACGTCGATCGGGATCTCGACGAAGACCGGGCCGGGGCGGCCGGTGAGCGCCGTCCGCATGGCCGTGGTGAGAAACTCGGGGATGAGGCGCGCTTCGGGGACGCTCCACGTCCCCTTCGTGCACGAGCTGAACAGCGGAAGCTGCGGGATATCCTGGAGGGCGCCCATCCCCTTGAGGCCGATCATGGCGGCGCCGCCGATCAGGAGGAGCGGGCTCCGCGCCGCATAGGCGTTGACGACCCCCGTCACGGCGTCGGTCACGCCCGGGCCCGCCGTCACGACCGCCACCCCGATGCCGCGGGTGAGGCGCGCGTAGGCGTCGGCCGCGTGGGCCGCCGCCTGCTCGTGGTGGACATCGATGATCTGGATGCCGTGGGTGAGGCAGCCGTCGTAGATGGGCAGGATGTGGCCGCCGCAGAGGGTGAAGATGTGGTTCACCCCCGCCTGCTTCAGCGTCTTCGCGACCAGCTCCCCTCCCGTCAGCTCCGCCATCTCAGGCCCTCAGGTAGGCGTGGCGCACGATGTCCGATTCGCCGAGCTCCGCCGCGGTGCCGGCGCCGACGATCTCCCCCTTCTGGAGGAGGTAGCCGTGGTGGGCGAGCGCCAGGGTCTTCCGGGCGTTCTGCTCCACCAGGAACACCGTCGTCCCCTGGCGGTTGATCGCCTGGATCATCTCGAAGATCTGCTCCACCAGGAGCGGCGACAGGCCGAGCGAGGGCTCGTCGAGCAGGAGGAGCCTCGGCCGCCCCATCAGGGCGCGCCCGATGGCGAGCATCGCCTGCTCGCCGCCGCTCATCGTCGCCGCGATCTGCCGGCGCCGCTCCCGGAGGCGCGGGAACCGGTCGAAGATCTGCTCCAGCCGGCCCGCGACCTCGGTCGTCCCCCACTGGGCGAAGGCCCCCATCCGGAGGTTCTCCTCCGCCGTCATCTTCGGGAAGATCCGCCGTCCCTCCGGGACCACCCCGATCCCCCGCTTGACGATCTGGTCGGTCGTGAGGCCGTCGATCCGCTCCCCCCGGAAGAGGATGGAGCCCGTCACCGGGCGGACGATGCCGAGGATCGTCCGGATCAAGGTGGTCTTCCCGGCGCCGTTCGGGCCCAGCAGACAGGCAATCTCCCCCTCGCCGAGGGTGATCGAGACGTTTCGCAGCATGGAGATCTGGCCGTACCGGGTGGAGACCCCTCGGACCTCAAGCACGCGCCGACCCCTCCGTGCCCGAGCCGCGCCCGAGGTACGCTTCGCGCACCTCCTCGTTCCGGGCGACCTCGGCGAACGTCCCCTCGGCGATCTTCCGGCCGTAGTTGAAGGCCACCACGCGCCGACTGACGCCCTCGATGACGAACATATCGTGCTCGATGATGATGATACTGAGCCCCGGCATCTCCTCCCGTACGATCTGGAGATCCTTCATTAGCTCCACGGTCTCCTCGGGGCTCATGCCGGCCGACGGCTCGTCCAGCAGGAGGAGGCGCGGCTGGGCCGCCAGAGCCCGGCAGATCTCCACCCGGCGGCGGTCGATCTGCGGCAAAGCCCCCACCGGATCGAAGCCCCGGTCCACGAGGTCGGCGTTGAAGAGGCTCAGGAGGTGGGCGGCCTGCTTGAGGGCCTGGCGCACTTCGGAGAGCATCCGCGCGCGGCGAAAGAGCGCTTCCAGGAGGCCGCACCGGACGTGCGTGTGCATGCCGATCAGGACGTTGTCGAACACGCTGAGCCCGAGGCAGAGGCGGCTCGCCTGAAAGGTGCGGGCGATCCCCCGCCGGCAGATCTGGTGGGGCTCGAGCCCGGGGAGGGGGGCCCCGCGAAACACCACCTCGCCGGTGGCCGGGACCAGGCCGGTCACGGCGTTGAAGAAGGTGGTCTTCCCCGACCCGTTTGGGCCGATGAGCCCCAGCGTCTCGCCCTCCTCCACGCCGGCGTCCACATGGTCCACCGCCGTGAGCCCGCCGAAGCGAACGGTCAGGCCGCGCGTGGCGAAGAGGCTCACCGCGACACACCGACGCCTTCGGCGCGGGTCCCGGCAGCGCCGAAGCTCCCCGCCGGGCTCCCGAGGCCGTAGCGCCGGACCCCCGCGGGCCAGAGGCCGCGGGGCCGGAAGAGGAGCATGAGGACGATGGCGGCGCCGTAGAGGAGGAGCCGGTACTCGTGGAGCATGCGAAAGCGCTCGGGAAGCGGGATCAGGAGGCAGGCTCCCAGGACGACTCCCGGGATGGAGTCCAGGCCGCCCAAAATGACGACGGACAGCATGACGAGCGAATAGCCGAAGTCGAAGTCGGGCGGCGAGACGAACCCCACCATCACGGCGTAGAACGCCCCGGCCAGGCCGACGAAGAGGTTGCCGATGGAAAAGGCCAGCAGCTTGTGGCGGGTCACCGACACGCCGCTGCACTTGGCGGCGATCTCGTCGTCCCGGAGCGTGTTCAGGGTGAGGCCTACCCAGGAATTATAGAGGCGCCACGCCAGCCAGGTCACCAGCGCCGCCATCGCCAGGGCCGCGTAGTAGAAGTTCGCGTGGGACGGGAGCGTCACGCCGAAGAGCGTCGGGGCGGTGGTGAACGCGTGGCCGAACAACCGGAGCGTCGGGATGTTTTTGATCCCCTGGGGGCCGCCGGTGAACTCCAGGTTGTTCATGAGGATGTTGAAAATGAACCCGAAGGCGATGGTGACGAGGGCCAGGTAGTGGCCGCGGACCTTCAGGATCGGGATGAAGAGGAGCGCGCCGACCACCATGGCCACCAGGGGCCCGATCGCAAAGGCCAGCCACGGGGCGAAGCCGAGCCTCACCGTCAGGAGGCCAACCGTGTAGCCGCCGAGCCCGGCGAACGCGGCCCCGGCCAGATTGATCACCCCTGCCGTGCCCATCTGTACATTCAGCCCCTGGCCGATGGTGACGTAGATGAGCGCCATCGTGGCGACGAACGTCCAGTAGGGGCTTGCCCGGAGGAAAAACGGGAGCGCGAGGGCCAGCACGGCAGCGCCCGCCAGGGCCGCGGCGCGGTGCGTCCTGAAGGCGGTCGCCACCCATCCCCACAGCCGGGGCGAGGTCCGCGCGGCGAGGAGCAGGATGCCGATGGCGGCGACGGTGAGGCCGACAGCGATCGGGCGCTCCGCCAGGAGCGCGGCGACCACCAGGACGAAGAGCCCCAGCTCGACCGCCCAGACCCCGATCATCAGACGCGCTCGATTGTCTTCTCGCCCAGAATCCCTGTGGGCTTGAACACCATGAAAACCATGACCACGGCGAAGGCGACCACGTCCCTGAACTCCGAGCCACGCGGGATGAAGGCAGCGGCGAGGGTTTGGAGGACGCCGAACAGGAGGCCGCCCAGGATCGCCCCGTACACGTTGCCGAGGCCGCCGATGGCGGCAGCAGAGAAGCCGATGATGCCCCCCATGATCCCCATGATGAAGTGGATCTCGCTGTAGTAGAGACCGTTCAGGATGCCGGCCACCGCCGCCAGAGCCGAGCCGAGGAAGAAGGTGAAGTCCACCGTCCGGTTCAGGTTCACGCCCATCATCTGAGCGGCCTCGGCGTCCTGAGCCACGGCGCGCATGCTGGCCCCGACCCGCGTGCGATTGATGATCAGGTCCACCAGCACCATCGCGACCCCGGCGATGGCCAGGATCGCGAGGTTCTCGTACCGGATGACGACCCCGCCGATCTCGAAGAGCCCCTGGGGGAGCATCGCGGGGAAGGGCTTGGGATCGGCGCCCCGGGGATAGAAGATGAGGATCGCCTCCCGGATGACCAGGCCGAGGGAGAGGGTCGCGAGGAGCGTCATGAGCGGCGGGGCCTTTGCGAGCGGCTTGACGCACGCCCGCTCGGCTGCGACGCCGATCAGGCCGGTGAGGACAAGGGCCCCGAGGAACGTGAGGAGGAGGGCGACGGCCGGGTTCCCGATCCCGACCGCCGCCCAGAGGAAGGTCAGGCTGAGGCCGGCAAAGGCCCCCAGCGTGAAGATGTCGCCGTGGGAGAAGTGGATCACGTCCAACACCCCGAAGAACAGGGTGAACCCCACGGCGATGAGGGCGTACATGACGCCCAGCATCAGGCCGTTGAAGGCCTGCTGGAGGATGACCTCGAGCGGCGGCATCAGGCGCGGGCGCTACGCCCGCTCGCGCTTGAACTTGAGCCCCGGCAGCTCCCGCTTGCCCGTGGCGTACTCGGAATCCTCCCAGACCACCCATTTGCCGTCCTGGGCGACATGGGTCGTGATCAGGGGGACGGTGTTCTGGCCGTGCTCGTCGAACTCGACCGGGCCGATGATCGTGTCCGGCTTCCTGGTCCGCTTCAGCTTCTGGGCGACCTTGGGGCGATCCGGCCCAACCTCTTCGATGGCGTCGATCACGAGATGGGTCGCGACGTAGGCGAAGGGGCCGTACGCCTCCGACGGCTCCTTGAAGGCCATTTTGGCGTAGGCCTCCAGGAACCTCTTCCCCCCCGGCAACTTCTCGGTGGGCGCCCCCTCGACGAAGCAGTAGACCCCCTCGGCGCTCGCTCCGGCCGTCTCGATGAAGGTATCGGACTTGATCCCCGAGGTTCCCTGGAACTGGGCCTTGACCCCCAGCTTGTCCATCTGGACCTTGACCCGCACGCCGTCGGGGGTCAGCCCGCCGTAGTAGATGACCTCGGGCTTCTCGGCCTTGACCTTGGTCAGCTCGGCCGTGTAGTCCTTCTGGTCCTTGGCCGTCCCCGTCGTGGAGAGGATCTTCCCTCCCAGCCGCTCCAGCCCCTCTGTGAAGTACTTGGCGTGGCCGCGCCCGTAGTCGGTGGTGTCGTGGATGATCGAAAACGTCTTGAAGCCGAGCTTCTTCACGGCGAAGTCGGCAGCGATGTGGTTCTGGTTGATCATGGTGCCGTTGACCCGGGTGATCTCCACGTGCTTGTGGCCGTAGGTGATGTCGGGGAGCACCGCCCCCCAGACCATGGACGGCAGCCCGAGCTTGTTGAAAGTGTCCACGGTCGCGATCGCCACGACGCTGCAGTAGTGGGAGACTGAGGCGATGACCTCCGGGTCGGAGCCGGCCCTGAGGGCCGCCTGCACCGCCACCGTGGGCTTGCACTCGTCGTCCAGCACGATGGTCTCGTAGCGGTACTTGCTCTTGGGGTCGGCGTTCCGCTCGGCGACGGCCAGCAGAAACGAGTTCCGGCCGCCCAATCCGTTGGAGGCCGTCCCCCCGGTCAGAGGCCCGATGAACGACAGCTTCACGACCTTCTTCGCCTGGGCGCGGGCGGGCCGCCAGAGGCCTCCCAGAGCGATCACACCGACGCCGGCGGCGGTCCCACCCTTCAGCAGGTCCCGTCGGCTCACCAGGACTTTCGTGGCCTGATCATCCATGACCCGTTCCTCCTTTTTGTGGACGTGATGATAGCCCGAATGCGCGGTGGCTACCAGAATTTCTCCCACTTGACGGCCTTGCGCTCCATCCCCTTGGCCATGAGGACCTGGCGCACCTTGTTGATCATCTGGCCGCCTCCCGAGACATACGCGATCAACCCTGCCACGGATCCTACGGTTCGCTCGACGAGGTCGGGCGCCTCCCCTTTCTCGCCCTGCCACCCACCGACCGCCTCCCGGACCACCGGCAGATACTCGAAGGGCGGATAGCGCCGGGCCAGGAGCCTGAACTCGCCGTCATAGGCGAGCCACGAAGGATCGCGGCCCCAGTAGATCAGCGTGGCCGGGCGGCCGAAGCCCGTCTGGTAGAGGTCCCACAGGATCGAGCGGATCGGGACGATCCCGATCTCCTCGGCCACGAAGAGCGGGCGCCGCGGGTCGGCGCGGTTGAAGACGAAGCCGCCCGTCGGCCCCTTGAACTCCACGACCTGGCCGGGCGCGAGGGCCCGGAACCACCTCGAGCCGGTCCCCCCGGGCGTCACGTCGGCGCAGAGGGTGATCTGGCTGCGGCTCGCGGGCGTGGAGGTGATCGTGTAGGCCCGAACCGTCTTCGGGCCGAGCGGCACCGACACCCACTGCCCCGCTTCGAAGGTGAACTCCGCCGGCTCGCGCATGGCCAAATCCACCTCCAGGATCTCCGCCGTGAGCCGTCGCACGGCGGCAACCTGGGTCTTGCACTCGATGACCGGAAGCGGCATGGCCCTACCCACTCATATGCCCCTCACCTCTTCCGACCCCCCCCTCACCTTTGTCCTCTCCCCCCCTGGGGGAGAGGGTGGGGTGAGGGGGAGAGGTAGGGTGAGGGGGGTTCTTCCTGAAGTGGGGGAGAATCTCCGAGGCCAGGCGCTCCAGCTGCTCGGCCTCGTCGGGCACCTCCGAGATCGCGTTCAGGACGAAGTAGCGGCAGCCGGCTTCGATGAAGCGCTCGATCTGCTCGATGCACTGGGCCGGCGTCCCGATGAAGCCGTACCTGTCGGCCAGCGGACCGAAGTCCTGGTTGTAGCGCTTGGTGAGGCGCTTCACCCACGCGGCCTTCGCCGTCTCGTAATCCTTGCCGATGGTGATGAACGTCAGGTGGGCCGTTTCGAATCCGTCCAGGGAGCGCCCCGCAGCGTCAGCGGCGGCCTTGATCTTCTCCACGCTCTGGCGGTAACGATCGGCGGTGACCACGTAGGAGACCCAGCCGTCGCCGAGGCGGGCGGCCCGCTGGAGCGCGGCGTCCGAGCGCCCGCCGATCCAGATGGGTGGGCCCCCGGGCTGAGCGGGCTTGGGGTCGATGCTCACCCCCTCGAACTTGACGAAGCGCCCCGAGAACGAGGCCGGCGCCTGGGTCCAGAGCGTCCGCAGCACTTCGATGCCCTCATTGACCCGGGCGCCGCGCTCGGTATGGGGAATGCCGCACGCCTCGAATTCCTTGAGGATCTCCCCGCCCACGCCGACGCCGAAGATCAGGCGCCCGCCCGAGAGGGCGTCCAGGGTGGCGGTGATCTTCGCCACCACCGTGGGATGGCGGAGCGCGAGGAGATAGACACACGTCCCCACGCGGATCCGCCTCGTATGGGCCGCGTAGAAGGAGAGCAGGGTGAGCGACTCGTAGAGGGGGATGTTGAACAGGATGTGGTCGCCGCACCAGAGCGAGTCGAAGCCGAGCGCCTCGACACGCTCGGCGAGCGCGAATTGTTCCGCGGGGTCGGGATGGGGCGCCAGATTCGCCCCGAACCTGACCTGGTCAGCGGGGAAAGGCATCTCTCACGCCTCCGTCCACGGTGAGCGTGCAGCCGGTGGTCTTGGCCGAGCGGTCCGACGCGAGGAACAGCACCGCCTCGGCGACGTCCTCGGGCAAGATCGAGACGCCCAGGATGTTGCGCTTCCGGTAGAACTCCTCGAGCTGCTCGACGGTGATCCCCTGCGCCCGCGCTCTCTCGCGGCGAACCTCTTCGGACCACAAACGGGAGTCCTGGAACACGGCGTCGGGGTTCACGATGTTGGAGCGGATCCCATAAGCGCCGCCCTCCAGCGCGACGATCTTCGCCAGCTGGGCCTCGGCCGCTTTCGAGGCGCTGTAGGCGCCGAAGTCCTTGCCCGGCGACATGACGTTCTTGGTCGCCACGAACACGAACGCGCCTCCCAGCCCCTGGCGCTTCAGGAGCCGGAGGGCCTCGCGGGCGACGAGGAAGTGGCCGGTGGCGTTGACGGCGAAGGAGCGCTCCCAGTCCGACAGCACCATCGTGTCGAGAGGGGCGCTCACCGCGATGCCGGCGTTCGACACGACGATGTCGAGGCCGCCGTAGGCGAGCGTGGCGGCCTCGAAGCCCTGGCGCACCGAGGCTTCGCTCGTCACGTCCATCCTCAGACCCAACCCTCTTCCCGTTCCATTCGCGGTGACGATCTCGTCGGCGACCTTCCTGGCCCCGCCCTCGTCCAGGTCGGCCACGACGACGTGGGCCCCCTCTTGGCCCAGCCGCCGCGCCACCGCCTTGCCGATCCCGCTGGCGCCCCCGGTCACCAGCGCCGTGCGGCGGGCCAATTCCTTCTCAGGCGGCGCCAGCGTCAGCTTGTAGAGCTCGAGCGGCCAGTACTCCACGTCGAAGGCGTCCTTGGGGGTCAGCGACACGAAGCTGCCGATGGCGGACGCACCACCCAGGACAGAGATCGTGTGGTGGTAGATGTCGTCCACGATCAGCGCGACGCGCTTGTCCTTGCCGGTGGTGAACATTCCGAGCCCAGGCACCAGGATCACCCGGGGAAACGGATCGAGGAGCGTCATGCCCTCCTGGCGGTGAGACTCGAAGTAGCGGGTGTAGTCGGCGACGAAGCGCTCCACCGCCTCGCGGAGGGCCGTCTTCACGCGGTCGGCGTCGCGGGGGTGATCCGTCTCCACGAAGCAGGCGACCCGTTTCGTGTAGATGGTGTGGTCCGGCGTGGCGGGTCCGACCTGGGAGAGCGCCCCGGCCTCCTTCGAGCCGACGAACTCCAGGACGTCCGGCGCGTCGTCGAAGTGGAGGATGGCGCGTCGGTTCCGGCTGACCAGCCCGCGCAGGGCCGGGCCGATGGCCAGCGCGACCTCCCGGCGCTCCGCAGACGGCAGCGGGTTCACCCGCGCGCCGCCGAAGCGGGCGCGGCCTTTCGCTCGGGCCTTGATCGCCTCCTCTGCCTGGGTGATGAGGTCGATGGTCCGGAGGTAAGCCTCCTTCACCGTCTGCCCCCAGCTAATCGTTCCGTGCTTCTCGAGGATCACCGCCGTCGCCCCCGGGTGGGCCCGGAGCGCGTTTGCCACGTCCTTGGACAGGAGGAACCCCGGGCGCCGGTACGGAATCGAGACCACGTCCTTGCCGTACACCTCCTGGATCACCTCGCGGCAGCGGTCGGTGTTGGAGAGGGAGACGATGGCGTCGGCGTGGGTGTGGATGACCGCCTCGTGCGGGAGGAAGCCGTGGAGCAGCGTCTCGATCGAGGGCCGTGAGCCTCCCAGCTCCTGAAGCGAGTGGGCCAGGTAGTCCACCATCTCCTGGTCGCCCATGTCGGACCGCTCGAGGAGGGCCAGGATCTCGTCCATCCGGACGCCCGGGAAGTCCTTCCGCGCGACGCTCTTGAGATCCGACCCACTCCCCTTCACCCTGAGGACCCCGACGGTTCGGCCGCGGAAGTCGCGTTCCTCGACCTTGAGAGACGTGTTGCCGCCGCCCCACACCACCAGCGACGGCTCGGCGCCGATCAGCCGGGAGCCGTACACCAGCAAGTCGAGGCCGTCGAGCCCCTTTGCCTCCGCGTCGGACCAGCGCGCGATCATCGGATCATGGGGTCAGGCATGCGTATTTGCGTTACGTTGACTACTTGTCACGGCAACGCAACAACGCATGCCTGACCCCAGCCTAGGCGTCTTTGACGGGGTTTTCGAGGACGCCCAGGCCGGTGATCTCCAAGCGGACGGTGTCGCCCGGCTGGAGCGCGACGGGCGGCTTGCGCGAGAAGCCGACGCCGGCGGGCGTGCCGGTGGCGATGAGATCGCCCGGCGCGAGCGTCATGAGCCCCGACAGATAGCTGACGATGTCGCGCACGTCGAAGATGAAGTTCCGCGTCGTCCCATCCTGCATGAGGTTCCCGTTCACCCACGTCTTGAGGCTCAGGACGTGGGGGTCGGGGATCTCGGCGCGATCGGCGATGTACGGCCCCACCGGGGCCAGCGTATCGGGAATCTTCCCGGCGGCCCACTGGCTCGTGACGAACTGGAAGTCCCGGGCGCTGGCGTCGTTGACAATCGTGTAGCCGTACACGTAGTCGAGCGCCTGTTCCTTCGACACGTGCCGGGCCGTTCGGCCGATCACGACCCCCAGCTCCACCTCCCAATCCAGTCGCTTTTCCCCGCGCGGCCGGAGGATGGGCTCGCCCGGATCGAGGATGGCGTTCGCCCACTTCGGGAAGATCGGCGGCTCCTTGGGGATCGGATTGCCCGTCTCGGCGGCGTGGTCCTTGTAGTTGAGGCCGATGCAGATGAACTTGCCGGGATCGGCGATGGGCGCGTGGAGCCGCACGGCGCCCGCGGGATGGGCGACCGGCTGGAGCTTCCCCGCCTTGGTGGCGTCGATCATCGCGGCCAGCACCTCCTGGGTGGCGACGCCGCCCTCCAGGAAGCCGCGCGTGCTCTGGGGGAAGAGGGCGTCGGCGATGGCCCCGGCGCGGACCACGCCCCGGCCTGCGAGATACGCGGCGCAGCTCGCCGCCAGATCCACCACGCGGTCCTCGCCCATGAAGCAGCCGAGGCGCGGGGCGGTGCCGTTCTGGGAAAACCTGACGATTTTCATGAGAAGCCTCCGTTCCTGTGCCCGATCTGAGTCCCGATCATTTCCTTACTGGGGGCTGCGCGACGAATGATAACACTAGCGGTGCTCGACGTCGATGGTGTGGGTCACCTGATCGTACACCGGACCGGCGATGCGAACGGTAATGACCCAGCGCCCCGCCATCTCGAGCTCCAGTGTGCCGTGGTACGTGCCCGGCGCCGTCCCGGCGGTCGCGGCGGCCGGGCGCACGCTGTGGGCAAGCGGCATCGAGGGCATGTCGGCGGCGAGCGTGACCGTGGCGCGCTCAATCGGAAGGCCCGCCGGCCGGTCCCTGAGCGTCACGGTGCAGCGCTGGCGCAAGGGCGACGCCTCCGGGACGCACGAAACCTGGACGGTCGGGGGCGGCGGCGTGCTCGGAGAGCAGGCGACGGAAAGGGCGGCGAGCAACGGCAGGGCGCGTCTCATGAGGCCCGAGCCTTGCCGAGGTAGGCGTCGAGCACCCGCCGGTCGGCCCGGAGGGCAGTGGGTGGGCCATCGAAGATCTTCTCCCCGAGGTGGAGCACGGCCACCCGCTGGCAAAACCGGGAGATGACCCGGAGCTTGTGCTCCACGACGACCAGGATGGTGGCGGGCGTGACCGCACGCTCCAGGAGCGCGGCGATGTCCTCAGTCTCGGCCGCGCTGAGCCCCCCGCACGGCTCGTCGAGCAGAAGCACGTGTGGCGCTCCCGCCAACGCGCGCGCCAGTTCCAGACGGCGGGCCTCCCCGGGTGGGAGGGCCGCGGCCAGGTCCCCTCGGCGAGGGAGCAACCCGACCAGGCGGAGCCACGGCTCGGCATCCAGCGACCGGCCGGCCCTCACGTTCTCCTCCACGGTCATTCGCGAGAAAAGTCTGGGCGACTGGAAGGTGCGGGCCACGCCGGCTCGCGCCACCGCGTCGGGGGCAAGGCCCGTGAGCGGCCGGCCGTCGAGGCGGATCGCCCCCGCCGCCGGCCTGACGAGGCCCGCGACCACGTTCAGGAGGGTCGTCTTGCCGGCGCCGTTGGGGCCGACGACGCCCAGGCGCTCGCCGGCGGCCACCGCCAGGCTCACCGACGAGAGCGCTGAAATTCCAGCGAAGCGGACGGACACGCCTTCGACTGAGAGCATCACCGCCGCCCCCACGCCACGAGCCGGCTCAGGCGGTGGACGGCGACCTCGTCCAGGAGCCCCCGCGGGCGCACCACGAGGAGCCCCATCACGAGCCCGCCGAAGACGATCATCCGGTAGCCGGCGAGGAAGCGGAACGACTCGAGGAGCCCGATGTCGAGCGCCACGCCGATGATCGGGCCGAGGGGCGTGCCGAGGCCACCAATGAATGCATACGCAAGGCTGTGAACGCCCAGCATGACGTCGGAGTGCCCCGGCTCCATGTAGGTGGCGTAGTGGACGAAGAGGCCTCCGCCCAACCCGGCGAGGGCGCCCGCCCCGGCCATCGTCAGCGCGGCGACGCGCCGCACCCTCACGCCGAGAGAAGCAGACGCTGTCTCATCCTCCCCCACCATGCGCATCGCTTCCCCCCACCGCGAGCGAAGCAGGAGCGCGATGGCAAGGAACGTCAGGGCCACGAGCCCCGCCACGGCCAGCATGAACGCAGTCGCGGAAACCCCGCCGGTGAACAGCGCGCGGACCCCCCGGAAACCGTCGGCACCCGCGGGGCCTGTCAGATCCGCGCCCACGGGCACCTGGTAGTGGAAACTCAAGAGCGCCACGCGCACGAGCTCCCCGAAGGCCAGGCTCCCCGCGGCGAAGTAGATGCCACCCACCGGCGCCATCACGGCGGAAAGGAGCGCCCCCGCCACTCCCGCCGCTACGGCCCCGACCATGATGCCCACGGCGAGGGGAGCGCCATAAAGGGCCGTCGCGATGCCGGCAGCATACCCGCCGATGACGAAGAAGGCCTGCTGGCCGAACGAGACCCGGCCGATCACCAGCAGGAGGTAGGCGGAGAGCGCCACGAAGGCCTCGACGCCGATCCGCACGAGTAGGGAAACGGCATAATCACTCACAGGGTCGGCTCCGAGCGGGCTCGGGGGCTCAGCGCGATGACGAGGAACAGGAGGGCGAAGGAGGCCAGGTCGCGCCACTGGCCGCCGAAGTGCCAGAGTGTCTGGGTCTCCACCACGCCGAGGATCACGCCCCCCGCGACGGCGCCAGGCAGCGAGCCGGCGCCCCCCAGGAGCATCGCCGTCAATCCCTTCACCGTCGCCCACAGGCCGAAGTAGGGGGTGACCTGCTGCTGGCTCTGGGCGATGAGAACGCCGGCCAGGCCGCCCACGGTGGAGGCGAGGAGGAATGCTGCCGCCCCGATGATGGATACATTGACACCCATGAGAGCCGCCGCTTCCGACGAATCGGCCACGGCGCGGACCGCCGTGCCAAAGCGCGTCCGGTAGAGGAGGACGAAGAGGGCGAGCATGATCGCCGTGGCGCCGCTCCACATGAGGAGGGCGTCCGACCTGAGCAGGATGGGCCCCACGGTCAGGGCGGGAAGCCAGGCCGGCGAGGGGTACGGCATGGTGCGGCTGGCTTCGAAGAGGGAGACGAGCTCCTGGAGCTGCATCCAGACCGCGAAGGTCGAGATCATGGAGACCACGGGGGCCTGGCGCGCCAGCGCCCGGAACGAGCAGCGCTCCACGTAGATCCCGCAAAGGATCGCGGCCACCACCGTCGCGGCCACGACGGCCCAGAGGGCGCCGGGCCAGGCGAGGCCGACGTGGCTCCCGGCGTAGATGCCGACGAGGATCGTCGGGCCGAAGGCGAGGTTCAGCCGGCGGAGGACGCCGAAGATGAGCGTGAAGCCCAGGCCCAGCAGCGAGTAGGTGGCGCCCAGCATCACCCCGTCCACCAGGGCTTGCAGGAAGTCCACCACCTCCCGGTCAGCCTCCCTTGATGCCGAGGTACGCCCGGCTGATCCCCTCGTTCGCCGAGACTTCGGACGGGGTGCCGTGAAAGGCGATGCGCCCCTGCTCGAGGAGGTACGCGTGGTGGGCGATGGAGAGCGCGAGCCGCGCGTTCTGCTCGACCAGGAGCACCGTGATGCCTTCGCGGTTCAGCCCCTGGACGATCTGGAAGATCTGCTCCACGACGAGTGGCGCGAGCCCCAGCGACGGCTCGTCCATCATGAGCAGGCGGGGGCGGGCCATCAGCGCGCGCGCCACTGCCAGCATCTGCTGCTCGCCGCCAGAAAGGGTGCCGGCGGCCTGGCCGGCGCGCTGCTTCAGAATGGGAAAACGCGCGAACATCGCGTCCAGGTCCGCTTCCACGCCGGCGCGGTCCCGCCCGAGCCGGACGTAGGCGCCGGCGAAAAGGTTCTCACGCACCGTCATGTGCGGGAAGACGAGGCGGTTCTCGGGCACCAGCGAGATCCCACGCCCGACGACGTCGGGGGCCGAAGTCCCCGCCAGCTCCCGTCCCTGGAAGCTGATCGAGCCGCTCCGCGGCCTGAGGATCCCCGCGATGGTGTAGAGCAGGGTCGTCTTGCCGGCGCCGTTGGGGCCCAGGATGCAGGTGACCTCGCCCTCGCGCGCCGTGAGGCTCACGCCCCTGAGCGCCTGGATCATCCCGTACGACGTGACAACGTCTCTCACTTCTAGCATGGCTTATTCGTGCCGGGCACTAGCGGCGGTGGCCCAGGTAGGCCTCCCGCACCCGCTCGTCGTCCTGCACCGCGGCCGGCGGCCCTTCGGCGATCTTCACCCCAAAGTTGAGCACCGCGACGCGCTCGGCGATCCCCATGACCAGCTCCATGTGGTGCTCGATCAGGACCACCGTCTTCCCCCGCTGCTTGAGCGCCAGGATGCGGTCCCGGAGGTCCTCGATCTCGGCGGCGTTCATCCCCGCCGCCGGCTCGTCGAGCAGGAGCAAATCGGGCTCGGCGGCCAGGACGCGGGCCAGCTCCAGCCGCCGCTGCTCGCCGAATCCCAGGTTCCGGGCCAGCTCGTCCTTCTTGTCCCGGAGGCGGCAGAACTCGAGCGTCGCCTCGATCTTCTTCATGGAGGCGCGGTCAACGGCCAGCCAGCTCTTCGCCTTCTGGGCCACCCAGAGGTTCTGCCAGACGGTGAGACCGCCGAAGAGCCGGATGCTCTGAAAGGTCCGCCCCATCCCGGCCGCGAGAACCCGGTGGGGCTGCCAGCCGGTGATGTCCCGGTCCCTGAGGCGGACCCGGCCTTCGGTCGGGGGAAAGACGCCGGTGACCACGTTGACGATGGTGCTCTTGCCCGAGCCGTTGGGGCCGATCAGCCCGAGGATCTCGTTCCCCCGGACTTGGAGGTCCACGCGGTGAACGGCCTGGACGCCGCCGAAATGCTTGCTGAGCCCCTCAATCGCCAGCATAGGCCTTCCTGCCGCCGGGGCGGAGGAGCGAGGCCACGCGGCGCACGAGACCGACGTCGATGATCCCGTGGGGGCGCAGGTTCATCATGGCGACGATCAGGACCCCGAAGAGGAGGTTCCGCCAGTCGCCGAGGAAGCGGAGGCCGTCGATCAGGAGCGAGAAGAAGAGGACGCCGGCGATCGGCCCGAGCACGCTCCCCGTCCCGCCGATGAGCGCGTAGGCGATGGCAAAGGTCGCCAGCAGGACACCGAAATCCTCCTGGGAGACGTACGTGGCGTAGTGGGCGTAGAGCGCGCCGGCGAGCCCCGCGACGAATCCCCCCGCGGTCATGGCCGCCACCTTCGCCGCCGTGAGGTTGATGCCGACGCTCGAGGCCGCGAGCTCATCCTCGCCGACGGCGCGCAGCACCGCCCCGGCGCGCGAGCGGTCCATGAGCCAGAAGGCCAGGAGCACCACGAGCACGAAGAACCACGTGAAGGCGACGATCTGGAGCGAGGACCAGCCGTTCTGGAAGTAGTAGGTGATGCCCCGGAACCCCTCGGCGGCCGCGGGGCCGATCGTTCGGTCGCCCACGCGGATCGTGTATTTGAGATTCAGAAAGACCATCCGCACGATCTCGGTGAAAGCGAGCGTGGCGATGACGAGGAACAGGCCCCGCACCCGGAGCGCGGGGAAGCCGACGAGTAAGCCGAAGAGCCCGCCCACCAGCCCGCCGAGCAGGATGGCGGGAAAGATCGGCCACCCCCACATTGAGCTCGCGGCCCCGGCGGTGTAGGCGCCCAAGGCGTAAAACCCCGCCTGGGCCAGGGAGATCTGGCCCGTCAGGATGACGACATAGGCGGAGAGCCCGAGGAGGATCCTGAAGCCGAAGAGCGTGAGCAGACTCAGGTAGAATTCCACAACGCCCTCAGTGGCGCGACTGGCCGAAGAGGCCGCCGGGGCGGAACACCAGGAAGGCGAACAGCAGGAGGTACGTCACCATGTCGCGGTAGCCGATCCCGAAGAAGAAGAGCGCCTCGTACTCGACGATCCCGAGGAGCAGCCCGGCAACAATGGCGCCTGGAATGGACCCGAGGCCACCGAGGACAGCGGTGACGAGTCCCTTGACCGTCAGCGGAAGGGAGAGCAGCGGGGAGAGATTCCCGACGGCGGAGCCGATCAGGGCGCCGGCGACGCCGCCGATCATCCCCGTGATGACGAACACGGCGGCGTTGACGCGCCTCAGGCGGATCCCGCAGAGCTGGGCCGCCACCGGCTGCTGGGACACCGCACGCGTTGCGAGACCCAGCCGGGTCTTATAGACGAGCGCCCAGAGGGCCCCCATGACGGCCAGGCTCACCAGGAACATGAAGCCGAAGTCGCCACGGAGGAGCCAGGGGCCCACGTCCATCACGACCTGACCCATGGGGGCCGGGAAGGCCATCGGCCGGCCGTGGGTGACGTGGGAGAAGACCTCGTCGATGAAGAAGAGCATGCCCATGGTGGCCATMAGGGACGCCAGCGGATAGTCGCGGGGCATCCAGCGAAAGCAGGCCAGCTCCATTACGAGGCCGATGAGCCCCGCCGAGACTACCGCGGTCAGGAACACCACCACGAAAGGGCCGCCCGTGAGGTGGAAGACGAGGAGCCCGGTGTAGGCGCCGGCGAGCCCGGTGACGGCGAAGGCGAGGTTCAGCTTGTCCATGACGCCGAAGATCATGGTGAAGCCGATGCCGATGAGGGCGTAGGAGGAGCCGAAGAGGAAGCCGTTCAACAACTGCTGAACGACGTCCAGGACGAGGTCAGTCATTCGCAGACAGAGGAGGGCAAGATCCCCTCACCCCACCCTCTCCCCCGGCGGGGGAGAGGATGAAGGTGAGGGGGCCAAGGGCAGGTGTGCCCCGAGAAACCGCGACTAGCGCGGGTCGTGGAGGACGGCCCAGTCGGAGGTCTTCGCCACGGCGAAGACGTAGGGCTTCTGCGATTCGCGGTCGTCGAGCCGCGTCACCTTGCCGAGCAGCCCGTCGAACTCCTTCACCTTTGCCAGGCCGTCGCGGAGGCGCTTGCGGTCCTGCGCCACCGTCGTGGACTTCGCCTCCACCCCCGAGGTCTCGATGACCTTCTTGAGGATGTACATGTTCTCGTAGACCGCCGCCGAGTGGATATCCACGTTCCCCTTGTACTTCTCGGCCACGATCTTGGCCACGCGCTTGGCCTCGGGCGTCACGGGGGCGAAGCCGGTCGGGATGATCAGCCCCTCGGCCTCCGGGCCGCACGCGACCATGGTCTCCAGGGTGGCGGAGGAGGTGAGCCCCACCATCAACTTGGGCTTGACGCCCTGCCGCTTCATCTCTCGCAGCGTACCGCACAGCGTGAAGGGGTGGGAGGAGACGGCGACGATATCGGGCTTGGCCCGGCGCCACTTGCCCACCTGGGTCGAGAACTCCGTGTCGGCCAGGAGCCACTTCTCCACGCCCAGCACCTCGAAGCCGGCCGCCTTGGCTGCCGCTTCCATCACGCCCCAGTTGGCGTTGGAGTGGGCGAAGTCGGTCTCCACGCCGCCGTAGACGGTCTTGAGGTCGGGGTGCTTCTCCTTGAGCCACTTGAAGAGGTGGGTGTACATCGTCGGCTCGTGGGGCACGTTGCGGAACGACCACTCCGAGATCTTGGCGAGTCCCGGCTTGATCGCGGTATCCGTGAAGATCGGGAACTGAAGCCCCGAGTCGCCGGCGTCGCCCACCTTGCGCTGGAGAATGCCGAAGAGCGGCTCCGCGACGTTCGAGCACGTGGGGCCGATCATTACCAGCCAGTCCTCGCTGGCCAGCTTGCGGACCACGGAGATGCCTTCCTCCGCGTTGCACCGCTCATCCTGGAAGGTGGTCACGACCTTGGCGCGGGTCCCGTCGGCCAGCTTGACGCCGCCGGCCGCGTTGATTTCGTCCACGACCATGTCGAGGACGGCCTTGGAGTTGATGCCGAAGCCGCGGATGACCCCGGTCATGGCCCCCACGCCGGCGATCTTCACGACCCGTTCCTGCGCCGCTGCGGGATCCGGCGCGTTCGGCACGGGCGCGAGGATCACCCCGATGATGAGGACTAGGGTGCAGCACGCCACTCTCGCCAGAAGCTTCATAGAGGTACCTCCTTTTGATGGGGACGTTAGAAGAGGGGCAGACTCGCCCGTCCAGCCGTCCGGTGACGGCATCATAGTCGAAAAGGCGTGATCGGGCAAGGGGGTGTACTCGTTCCCGGGGGGGACGCGCCAAGACCCCTTGACAGCCTCGCTCCCCACGCCTAAACTCCCGCCAGGGCTGACAAACATGGCGAAGGAGATCGCAATCATCCACCGCTGCAAGCTCGAGATCAGCGCCATCGCGGTGGCCGAGGACTGCTGATGGCCGCAGTCGGGTTCGTCGGCCTCGGGGCGATGGGCAGCCGCATGGTGAAGCGGCTGCTCGGCGCGGGCCACGCCGTCCGAGGCTGGAACCGTACCCGCGCCAAGGCCGAGGCTCTTCTCCGGGCGGGCATGCTGCCGGCCGATTCCCCCCGGGCGGCCGCGCAGGGTGCCCCGGCCGTCTTCAGCAGCGTTGCCGATACAGCGGCCCTCCGCGCAGTGGCGGAGGGGCCCGACGGGATCGTCGCCGGTCTCGAGGCCGGCGCGGTCTGGGTGGAGATGAGCACGGTCAGCCCGGCCGCCATCCAGGAACTAGCCGCGGTCGCCGCGGCCAGGGGCGCCACGCTCCTGGATGCGCCGGTCTCAGGCAGCGTGGGCACGGTCGAGCAGGGTCAGCTCTCTATCTACGTGGGCGGGGACGAGGCGGGGGTCGAGCGCGTGCGGCCGTATCTCTCGGCCCTCGGTCCCACGATCACGCGCGTCGGTCCCGTGGGGTCGGCGGCGACCATGAAGATCGCCATCAACCTCGGGCTGGCGGTCCAGATGGTGGCATTCAGCGAGTCGGTCCTCCTAGCCGAGCGGGCGGGGATCGACCGGGCGGCGGCGGTGGAGGCGATCCTCCGGAGCGTGGCCGCCTCGCCGATGCTCAAGTACCGGGGTCCCTTCGTGCTCGGCATGCCGGACGAGGCCTGGTTCAACGTGGCGATGATGCAGAAGGACGTGCGGCTGGCGCTGGAGTTGGGCCGGGAGGCGAAGGTGCCGCTGCTGACGACGGCGGTCGCCAACGAGCTCCTCTCGGCCGCGCGGGCGATGGGGCTCGCCGGTCAGGACTGCGCGGCCGTCTTCGACGTGCTGGCCAAGATGAGCGGCGCACCTGAGAGCCGCAAGGCCAAGGGAGGACAATGACATGGGCGTGCACACGTACGGCCTCATGGGGGTGGACTGGGAGGAGCGCGTCAACTTCGACCGGCTGCGCGGGGAGCGCCTGGGGCGGGCCAAGGCGGCGCTCGCGGCCACGGAGCTCGGCGGGCTCCTCTGCTTCGATATGTACAACATCCGCTACATCACCAGCACCAACATCGGCGAGTGGGCGCGGGACAAGCTCTCGCGCTTCACCCTGCTCCCGCGCGGGGACGAGCCCATCATGTGGGACTTCGGCTCGGCTGCCCGGCACCACGAGCTCTACTGCCCGTGGCTCGGCGGCGGGCGCTCGCGGGCGGGCATCTCCTTGCTCCGCGGCGCGATGACGCCCGATACGGGGCAGGCGGAGGACGTGGCGCTCAAGATCAAACGCGAGCTCGAAGCGCGCGGCCTGCACAAAGCCCCGCTCGGCGTGGACGTGATCGAGCTGCCGATCCTCTACGCCCTCCAGAAGGAGGGGATCAAGGTCGTGGACGGCCAGCAGGTGATGCAAGCGGCGCGCCGAATCAAGATGCGCGACGAGATCATCCTGCTGAACACGGCCTGCATGATGGTGGATGCGACCTACGAGAAGCTCTACCGTGCCATGCGCCCCGGGGCGCGGGAGAACGAGCTGGTAGCGCTGGCGGCCAACACGCTCTACACGCTGGGCTCCGAGGACGTGGAGGGGGTCAACGCCATCGGCGGCGAGCGCTGCAGCCCGCACCCGCACATCTTTTCGGACCGTGCGCTCCGGCCGGGCGATCCCGCCTACTTCGACATCATCCACTCCTACATGGGCTACCGGACCTGCTACTACCGGTCGTTCGCCGTGGGGAGCGCCTCGCCCGCGTTGGGGGACGCTTACAAGCGGTGCCGGGAGTACCTCGACATGGCCATCGCCATGATGAAGCCTGGGATCACCACGGCTGACATCGCCGGTATCTGGCCGCGGGCCCAGGAGTTCGGCTTCCCCAACGAGGAGGCCTGCTTCGGCCTGCAGTACGGCCACGGGGTCGGGCTGTCGGTCTGGGAGCAGCCCGTGATCAGTCGGCTGGTATCGCTGGACCACCCCGTGAGCATCGAGGCGGGCATGGTGGTCGCGCTGGAGACCTTCTGGCCCGCCTCGGACGGCTGGTCGGCCGCGCGCATCGAGGAGGAGGTGCTCGTCACCGAGACCGGCCACGAGGTGATCACGCGCTTCCCGGCGGAGACCCTGCTGGTCGCCGGCGCGCCCTACTGGACAGGCACGGGGCCGCTGCCCTCGACTCGAGAGCTCGAGCCGGGGCTGGGCGGCGGGCGCTGAGCGGCGCCGGGAGAGAGGATCATGAAGATCGGGGTGGCTTTACCCGCCCAGGTGGCGGGTGTGACGCGGAAGGATGTGCTGGGCTTCGCCGAGCGGGCCGAGCGCCGTGGGCTCGACTCGGTGTGGGTGCTGGACCGGCTGGTTTACGAGAGCCTGGCGCCGCTGCCGCTCCTCGCTGCTGCGGCGGCCGTGACCGAGCGGGTCCGCCTCGGCACGTCGATCCTGCTCGCCACGCTCTGGAACCCGATGCTCCTCGCCAAGGAGGTGGCGTCCATCCAGCGCCTGAGCGATGGGCGGCTGATCCTGGGCATGGCGGTGGGTGCGCGCGAGTCCGACTTCCAGGCGGTGGGGGTCTCCATGAAGCAGCGGCGCCGACGGCTCGAGGAGACGGTGGCGCTCGTCAGGCAGGCGGCGGCCGGGCAGGCCGTGGACCACCAGGGCCAAGTCTTCCAGGTCCGGGTAGGGCCGGTGGCGCTGCCGGCCACCCCCGCGCCGCCCATCTGGCTCGGCGGGTTCGTGGCGGACGCGGTCCGGCGCGCGGTGCGACTCGGGGACGGCTTCATCCTAGGCGGCCGCGGGCCCGAGTACGCCCGCGAGACAGTCCCGCAGGTGCGGAAGGCGGCCGCCGAGGCCGGCCGCGACGTCAAGAGCTTCACCATCGCCGCCCTCTGCTACGGCTGCTTCGGCTCGAGCGCCGAGCGCGCCGTGCAGACCATGTCAGACTACATCCAGGGCTATTATGGGCGGCTCATTTTCGACCCCCCCAAGGCGTCCATCTGCGGGGGAGTGGCCGAGGGCGTCGCCCGCCTGAAGGAGTACGCCGCACTCGACCTGGACACCCTGGTCGTGGTGCCCGTCACCCGGGATCCGGAGCAGGTGGATCGTCTGGCCGAGGCGGTGGCCGCGTTCCGCGAAGCCAAGTAGAGGAGACCGCCATGATCGGCGACCCCCTGCTCTCGGCCGAAGAGCGCGCCTATCGGGACCAGGCTTCCCAGGCGATCAGCGCCCTCATCCCGCCGGACCTGCCGGAGCGGATGGACCGGAACGAGATCCTCTACCCGAAGGAGCACCTCAAGGAGATGGCCAAGCGCCGCTACCTTGGGGTGCCGGTGCCGGCGGCGCTGAACGGCGGCGGGCGCGACATCCTCTCCGACGCGCTGGTGAACGAGCAGGCGGGCTACTGGGGATCGGCGGCGCTGGCCTGCTGCCGCTCCTTCACGAGCCACGGCGGGGTGATCCTCTGGAAGTACGGCTCGCCCTACCTCCACGATCATTACCTCCGCCCCACCCTCGCCGGGGAGAAGTTCGTCTGCCAGGCGCTGACCGAGCCGGGGGCGGGCTCCGACGCGGCGGCCATCCAGACCACGGCGGAGCGACGGGGGAAGACCTACGTCCTCAACGGCCAGAAGCGCTTCATCGACGGCGCCCAGTCGGTGGACTATATCATCGTCGCGGCCAAGGTGCGCCGGGGCGGCCACGACGCCATCGCCATGTTCTGCGTGGACACTGACCGCCCCGGTTACCACATCAAGGAGGTGCAAACAGATTGGATGGGGTTCCGGGGGCTCGGCTCAGCCTGGATCGCCTTCGAGAATCTGGAGATCCCCGCGGCCAACCTGATCGGCGAGGAATCCCAGGGCTGGAAGATCCTGATGGAGGAGCTCGCCATCGAGCGCGTCGTGGCCACCCGCGCCCAGCTGGGCCAGGCGCTCCGCGCCCTCCAGATCGCCGCGAATTACGCGGAACATCGCAAGGCGTTTGGAAAGCGCCTCCGCGACCACCAGTGGATCGCCTTCACGGTGGCCGGCCTCGCCACCCGTCTCGACGCGGCGTACCTGCTCAACACCCGGGCGGCCCGCCTCCTGGACCAGGGGCTCGGCAAGGCGGCCCGGCTGGAGGTGGCCATGGCCAAGCTCGAGGGCGTCGAAGCGGCCTGGGAGGTCATCGACCAGTCGCTCCAGATCCTCGGCGGGATCGGCTACACCAAGAAGTACCCGATCGAGCGCATCCTCCGCGACGTCCGCGCCTCGCGCCTCACCGCCGGGTCCACCGAAATGATGCGCCTCATCATCGAGCGGGAGACGTTCGAGCGGCTCCGGGATCCCGCCTTCCGGGGCGAATTCGTGGGGGACGAGCTCCGGGGGTCCCCCCTCCAGGGCCCCGGCGCCTGAGCGATGCGGAGCACGGCGGGGTTGGGTTTACTCCCGCTCTTCGTGTTCCTTCCTGTGGCGCCGGCGGCAGCCGACGGCGTGATGCTCGTGGACGGGGGCCCCTTCCTCATGGGGAGCGACCGGGACGCGCCCGGCGAGGCGCCCCAGCACGGGCTCTACCTCGGCCAGTTCTACATCGACCGCCACAAGGTGACCAACGGCGAATTCGCGGCCTTTCTGAACGCCAAGGGGCTCAAGAGCCCCGAGGGTGAGGACTACTTCGACCGGGACGACGAGGACGCGAGGATCCGCCGCGGCGCTCAGATATTCAGGCCTGACCCCATGTTCGAGAACCACCCCGCGGTGGAGGTGTCCTGGTTCGGCGCCCGTGACTACTGCCTCTGGAAGGGCAAGCGCCTGCCGACCGAGGCTGAGTGGGAAAAGGCCGCGCGCGGGAATGACGGCCGGCGCTATCCCTGGGGCAACGACCCGCCGACTCCCGATCGTGCCGTCTACGGTCGGGGGTATAACGCGACCGAGCCCGTCGGCCTGAAGCCGGCGGGGGCGAGCCCCCACGGCGTCCACGACATGGTCGGCAACCTCCGCGAGTGGACCGCGAGCCAGTACCGCCCCTACCCGTACAGGAAGGACGACGGGCGCGAGGCCCCCGACCGGACGGCGACGCGCGTCGTCCGAGGCGCCAGCCACGACGACGGGGCCGACGCGCTCCGGGTCACCATCCGCCGCTACTACGAGCACCGGGGCACCGCCCGGGGGCACCACCACGTCGGCTTCCGCTGCTCGACGTCCGAGGACCTTGGAGGGAGATGAGATGAAAGGCCTGATGATGGACTACCCGCTCACCCTGACCCACTTCTTCGAGCGGTGCCGGCGGCTGTTTGCGCAGAAGACCCTGGCGACACGAATTCCCGGCGCCCCGCTCTTCCGCTACACCTACGGCGACTTCTGCGAGCGCACCACGCGGCTAGCCGGAGCCCTGCAAGCCTTGGGGATCAAGAAGGGCGATCGGGTGGGGACCTTCGCCTGGAACTCCCACCGCCATCTCGAGATCTACTGGGCCGCGCCGCTCCTGGGCGGGGTGCTCCACACGGTCAACATCCGGCTCTCGCCCCAGGACCTCACCTACATCATCAACCACGCGGGGGACTCGGTCCTCCTGGTGGACGCGAGCCTCTGGCCCATCATCGAGCCGATCCGGAAGGAGCTCAAAACGGTCCGGCGCTACATCATCATGCCCGACACCGCGGGCCCCATTCCGGCCGGAGTCCTCGAGTACGAGGCGCTCCTGCGGGAGGCCAGCCCCGTGAGGGAGTGGCCCCAGCTCGACGAGAACGACGCCTGCGGCATGTGCTACACCTCCGGCACCACGGGTCACCCGAAGGGCGTCGTGTACAGCCACCGGGCCATCTTCGTCCACTGCCTGGCCATGTGCATGACCGACTCCCTCGGCATCAGCGAGCGCGACGTGATCCTCCACATCGTCCCCATGTTCCACGCCAACGCCTGGTGCGTCCCCTTCGGGGGCGTCATGGTGGGCGCCACCCAGATCTTCGGCGGTCCCAACCCCCAGCCCCGCGACATCGCCGAGATCATCCAGGCCGAGAAGGTCACCTTCGTGGGCGCCGTCCCCACCGTCTGGATCGCCATCAAGGAGCTGGTGGAGAAGGAGGGGTTCGACCTCTCCTCGATCCGCTGCATCCCCATCGGCGGCTCGGCCGCCCCCCGGAGCCTGCTCGAGCTCTACGAGAAGAAATTCGGGGTCCGCATGACCCACGCCTGGGGGATGACGGAGACGAGCCCGCTCGGGACCATCTCGCGGCTCAAGTCCTACATGGAGGCGTGGCCCGACGACCAGCGCTTCGCCATGCGGGCCAAGCAGGGCTACGCCAGCGTCGGCGTGGAGCTCCGCGCCGTGGACGAGACCGGCCAGGAGGTCCCCTGGGACGGCAAAACCATGGGCGAGCTCCAGGTGCGCGGCCCCTGGATCGTCAAGGCCTACTACAACAACCCCGAGGGCGCCAAGCAGTTCACGCCGGACGGCTGGTTCCGGACGGGCGACGTCGTGACCATCGACGCGGAGGGGTACATCCAGATCGCCGACCGCACCAAGGACCTGATCAAGTCCGGCGGCGAGTGGATCTCGTCGATCGACATGGAGAGCATGCTCATGGCCCACCCGAAGGTCCTGGAAGCCGCCGTCATCGCCGTCCCCCACCCCAAGTGGGTGGAGCGCCCGCTCGCCTGCATCGTCCCCAGGCCCGAGTGTAAGGGCACGCTCACGCAGGAAGAGATCCTGGAGTTCCTGCGCCCCCAGGTCGCCAAGTGGTGGCTCCCCGATGAGGTGGTCTTCGTGGACGCCATCCCCAAGACCACCGTGGGCAAGTTCGACAAGAAGGTCCTCCGCGAGCAGTTCAAGGCCTGGCAGCCGAAGGGGTGACACTGCCCCTGGGCGCGGAAAAAGCGCCAGTTGACTTGGCCGCCAAATAGTGTTACAAAACGTCGGTAGATATGCGTAACTTCCGACGTTTCGTAACACACCGATGAAATACTCTAAGGCTGAGCAAGCCCTCCGTCTCGTGGAGAAGGCCGGCATCGTCCGCTCTCGTGACCTGGAGGCCCATGGCATCGCCCGAGAGCATGTGCGACGTCTCTATCGTCGGGGTCTGCTTACCCGGGTAGGACGAGGCCTCTACAGCGGTCCACAAGACCGTTTCACCGAGCACCACACCCTGGCCCAAGCCTGCAAACGAGTCCCGCACGGCGTCGTCTGCCTCCTCTCCGCTCTCCGTCTTCACGGGCTCACGACACAGACCCCGCACGAAATCTGGCTGGCCATCGGCTCGAAAGCGCGCTCCCCCAAGGAAAGCGCACTCGCGCTCCGGATCGTTCGCTTCTCCGGCAAGGCCCTGACCAGCGGTATCGAGGAGCGCCGGATCGAGGGCGTTACGGTCAAAGTCTATAGCCCCGCAAAGACCGTGGCAGATTGCTTCAAGCACCGGAATAAGATCGGCCTCGACGTCGCTCTGGAGGCGCTGCGAGACTCCTGGCGGCGGCGGCGCGCGACCATGGATGATCTCTGGCGCTACGCCGCGATGTGCCGGGTCAAGAACGTGATGCGGCCGTACCTGGAGTCACTGACGTGAACCGCCGGCAGCCGCGCGTGCCCTGGAAACGAACGACAGCGCCGTCAAGGTGTTAGGGGATGAGACGCTCCGGACCATCGCCCGCGAGCTCGTGCGAACCGTGCGGCAGAATGTCTCCATTGACTGGACGGTCAGGGAGAGCGTCCGGGCCAAACTCAGAACGCTGGTGAAACGCATCCTGCGCAAGCACGGCTACCCGCCCGATAAGGAGGAGAAGGCGACTCAGACCGTGCTGGAGCAGGCGGAGCTATTCGGCAAGGAATGGGCGGCCTAAGACACGGAGTCTCCTGATGGCCCAGGAGATCGCCACCCGTCTCCGAAGGCGATAGACACCCGGGCATGTTGTGCTATCATTCTGATAGCATCCAGGCGATCCTCGGAGGGAGTCAACAATGTCCAAGGTGCTCGTGCGGGACCTGAGTCCCGCGGCCCTCAACAGACTCAAGGCGCGTGCGCGAAAGCACGGCCGATCCCTTCAGGCGGAACTGAAGAGCATCTTGGAGCAGGCCGCACGCGTGGATACCGGGACTGCCCGCGCCCTGGCCGCGCGCATTCGCCAGCGGCTAGCCGGACGCTCACACACTGACAGCGTTGCGCTCCTTGCCGAGGATCGGCGGCGGTGAGCCGGTATGTTGTAGATGCCAGTGTTGCGGTGAAATGGTTCGTCCCCGAGGTCCATACCGATGCCTCCCGCCGATTGCTGGAAGAAGGTCATGAACTCGTTGCTCCCGATCTCCTCCTGCCCGAGGTCGGCAACATTATCTGGAAGAAGATCAGGCTCACCGAGGTCACCCTGGACGAAGGGCGGGAGATCCTGCGAGCGCTTCTGGCCGTCCCATTCGCCTTCCACCTTTCCGAGACCCTCCTGGAACCCGCCTTTGAGATCGCCAACGGCATCAACCGGAGCGTCTACGACAGCCTCTATCTAGCTCTCGCTCATCTCCAGAACTGCCGCATGGTGACCGCCGACCGTCGCCTTCATGACGTAGTGCACACCGGCCCATTCGCGGACAGCATTCGCTGGGTGGAGGACGAGCTCTAACTGAAATCGCTGCTCAAACAGCCCGAGCCCGCGGGCCCGCCTCAAGGGCTTCGTGCGTTGTCCCTCCTGGCATCATCATAGGAGGGAGATGTCCTGCGGGCGAAGGATTCTGCGAGCCGGGGGGCCGGCCCCCGCATCACGTGGCGCGGCGCTGGAAGCGGAAGTGGCGGGCCAGCCGCCGCCCGGCCCGGATCACCATGGGACGGCCGAGCGCCTTGGCGAGGTCCTCGAAGAGCGAGTAGGCGACCGGCGTGATCAAGAGCGTCAGGAGGAGCGAGAGGGTCTGCCCGCCGATCACCACGACGGCGATGGCGCGCCGCTCCTCGGCCCCGGGGCCGCTGCCCACGGCGAGCGGCAGCATCCCGGCCACGAGGGCCAGCGTGGTCATCAGGATCGGCCGGAGCCGGTCGCGGTTCCCCTGCATGATCGCCGCCAGCCGTTCCATGCCCGCCGCGCGCAGGTTGTTCATGTGGTCGATCTGCAGGATGGCGTTCTTCTTCACCACGCCGAACAGGACGAGGATGCCCAGCGCCGAGTAGAGGTTCAGGGTGTTGCCCGTGTACCAGAGGGAGAGGAGCCCGAACGGCACCGACAGGGGGAGCGAGAGGAGGATCGTGACCGGGTGAACCAGGCTCTCGAACTGGGAGGCGAGGATCATGTACATGAAGATGATCGAGAGCAGGAACGCCCACAGGAACTCCACGAAGGTGCGGTCCAGCTCGCGCCCGCGTCCCGACACGGCCGTCGAGTAGCCCGGCGGGAGGTTCAGCTCGGCGGTGGCGGCGCGCAGAGCGGCGAGCCGGTCGGCCAGCGCGTACCCCGGCGCCACGGCGGCCCGGAGGCGGACCTCGCGCTGGCGGTCCAGCCGGTCGATGCGCGCGGCGGCCTGGGCCGGCGCGATGCGCACCAGGTTGTCCAGCCGGACGAGCCCGCTCCCCTCCCGCGGGACGTACAGCCGGGAGATCGTGGCGAGATCGCTGCGGCCGGCCTCCGTCAGGCGGAGCTGGACGTCGTAGTCGTCGTTGACGGCAGGGTCACGGAAGCGCGAGACCTCCTGGTCTCCGCCGACCATGAGCCGGAGGGCGGCCGCGATGTGCTCGGTGTCCACGCGCAGGTCGGCGGCCCGGGACCGGTCGATCTCGACCCGCAGCTCGGGCTTGTCGAGCCTCAGCGTCGTGTCGGCATCCACGATCCCCAGCGACTCCGATCGCGCGCGGAGACGCTCCGCGTACACGGCCAGCGCCCGGAGATCGGGGCCGCGGAGGACGAAGTCGATCTCGAACGTGCCCCCGCCGATGTTGAACGCGGGGGCGTTGCGCACCTGGGCGCGGATATCCGGGTACTTCCGGAGGCGCCGGCGGACCTCCTGCATGAGGTCGCGCTGGGTGTAGTTTCCCCGGAACGCCTCCAGGGGATCGCCGCTGGCCAGCCCGAGCCAGAACCGGCCGGGCGAGAAGATGCGCTCCCGGTGCGGCGCGATGCGAACGTACATCGTGCCCTGGTTCACCCGCCCCAGGAAGCCCCCGCCGGCCGAGCCCAGGACGAGCCGCACGCCGCGGATGGCCCGGACCTCGGCGTCGAGCGCCCGCATGATCTCGTCCATGGCCGCCAGGCTGATCCCCTCCGGCGCCGTCACGATCACCTCGAACTCGGCCTCGTCCACGTCCGTCGGGATGTAGTCCTGGCGCACCAGCGCGTAGAGGGGCACCGAGGAGGCGATGACGGCCAAGGACACCACGACCACGACCAGCCGGTGGCGCATGGCCCAGGCCAGGGACCGGGCGTAGCCGCGGTCCAGCCACGCGTAGAAGCCGCGCCGGGACCGCACCTCGCGCCGTTCCTCCTCGCCGGCGAGGTCCTCCGCCCGCAGGAGCCGCGCGCTCATCATCGGCGTCAGCGTGAAGGACACCAGCAGGCTCACCATGACCGCCACGGCGGCCGTGATGCCGAACTGGTAGAGGAAGCGGCCCGAGATGCTCGACATGAAGGCGACGGGGACGAAGATCACCACGAGGCTCAGCGTCGTCGCCATGACCGCCAGGCCGATGTCCGCCGTCGCCTCCCGCGCCGCCTGGAACGGCTTCAGCTTCTTCTCTTCCACGAAGCGGAAGATGTTCTCGAGCACGACGATGGCGTCGTCGATCACGATACCGACCATCAGGACGAGCGCCAGCATGGTCACGCTGTTCAGGGTGAAGTTGAGCGCCCGCATCATCCCGAAGGCGGAGATGACCGAGGCCGGGATGGCGACCGCGGCGATGACGGTCGAGCGCCAGCTCCGCATGAAGGCCAGCACCACGAGGCTCGCCAGGATGCTCCCGATGACGAGGTGTAGGTTGATCTCGTGGAGCGCCGCGTAGATGTAGCGGGATTGGTCGCGGATCACTTCGAGGCGGACGTCCGGCGGCAGCTGGGTCGCGATGCGCTCCAGGTTGGCCTTGGCGGCCTCGATGACGGCGATCGTGTTGGCGCCCGACTGGCGCCGCACCTCCAGGGTCACGGTCGGCACGCCGTTCAGTCGCGCGGCGGACCGCTGCTCCTTCGTGCCGTCCTCCGCCCGGCCGATGTCGCGCACCCGGACCGGCGCGCCGTCGATGGTGGTGATGACCAGGTCGTTGAACGCCTTCGGGTCGACCACGCGCCCCATCGTGCGGAGCGATTCTTCACGCCACCCTGTCGTGACGTTGCCGCCGGGCACGTCGGCGTTCTGGCGGATCAGGGCCTCGCGGATCGCGGTGATGGGGATCTGGTAGGCCGAGAGTCGCTCGGCGTCTACCCAGACGTTGATGGCCCGGGCGAGGCCGCCGACGATCCGCACCTCCCCGACCCCCGACGAGCGCTCGAGCTGGACCTTCACGACCTTGTCGGCCAGCTCCGTCAGCTCCCGGAGCGACCGGTCGCCGGAGAGCGCGACGGTGAGCACCGGGGTCGAGTCGTTGTCGAACTTGGAGACCACGGGCGGCTTGGTGTCGCGCGGCAGATTGCGGAGCGCGGCGCTGACGCGGTCCCGGACGTCCTGGGCGGCCACGTCGATGTCCCGGTTGAGGTGGAACGTCACGATGACCACGGACGCGCCAGAGCCGGAGATGGAGCGAAGCTCGCTGATGCCCGCGACGGTGTTGACCGCCTCCTCGAGGCGCTGGGAGATCTGGGTCTCGACCTCCTCGGCCGAGGCGCCCGGCAACTCGGTGCGGACCGTGACCGTGGGAAGGTCCACCGCCGGGAAGCGATCCACTCCGAGGCGGACGTAGCTGGCGACCCCCGTGACGACGAGCGCCAGCACGATCATCGCGGCGAAGACCGGGCGGCGGATGCAGATTTCGGCGAGCTTCTGCACGGGAGGCGCCTAGGGAGCGATCGTGACGGGCTGGCCGCCGGTGAGGTTGCCGGGCTGGACGACGACGGGCTCTCCGGCGGCGAGCCCTTCGGCGATCTCCACGCGATCGCCGTCCCGCCGCCCTGTCCGCACGCGGGTCTCGCTGGCCCGGCCGTCGCGCACCGTGATCACCTTCTCGATCCCCGCGAAGACGATGATCGAGGACGCCGGGACCATCACGACCCGCCGGCCGGCCTGGGTGACGATCTCGGCCTTGGCGAAGGCGCCCGGCCGGAGGCGGCCGGGCTCGTTCGGCACCTCCGCCTCGATCATGAGCGTCCGGCTCTGCTCCTGGATCGCGGGGCTCAGCCGCGCCACCCGCCCCGCGTAGACGGTCGCGTCGCCCTCCACCGTGACGCGCACGGTCTGGCCCACGCGCACGCTCCCCGACTCGCGCTCCGGCACGGCGAGGCGCAGCCGGAGGGGATGGACCCGGACGACGGTCACCACGGCGGTGCCGGGGCTCAGGTACTCGCCGACGGACGCCTGGCGCTGGCTCACGGCGCCGTCGATGGGCGAGGCGAGCACCGTGTCGGCGAGCTGCTGGCGGGTGATCTCGACCTCGGTCCGGCGCTGGACGAGGAGCGCCTGGCGGTTCCGCACCTCCTCGACGGCGTCCTGGATGCGCCCCTCCGCCACCTCCAGCGCGGCGATCGCGGCGTCCAGCTGGGCGCGGGCGATGAACTTCTGCTCCCAGAGCTGGACCATCCGGTCGCGGGTCAGGCGCGCCTCGTCGAGAACCGCCCGCGCCTGGCGCACGAGCGCTGTCTCGGCGGGATCGACGCGATCGTCCGTTCCGTCCGGCGGGAGGCCCAGGCGGGCGCGCGCCTGCTTCAGCGCCGCGTCGGCCTGCTCGACGCGGAGGCGGTAGTCGGTCGGGTCCAATCGGGCCACGGTCTGGCCCCGGCGGACGAGGCTCCCGAGATCCACGAGGAGCTCGCCCAGGCGGCCGGGGACCTTCAGCCCGAGGACTACCTGGTCTTCCGCCGCCAGCGTGCCGGTGGCAACGACCGTGTGGGCCATCACCACCTCCTGGGCGGGAACGACACGCACCGGACGCGGGGCCGGCGCCGACGACCCGACCTTCTGCTGTCCGGCCGTGGCCGCCTGGTCTCCCTTGCACCCCACCGCGCCTACGAGGGCGGTCCATACCACGAGCCCCGCGATCACCGTCCTGTCCAGGTGCCGGGCGAACCGTGACATCACGGCTAGATGATACCCTGTTCAGACAGGGGCGTCCCGTCGACGACCCGCCGATAACCGAGGCGCGACAGGTCGATGGTGGAAAATCGGCCATCCAACAGCAGCTCGGACACGGCCAGCCCGACCGCGGGGGCGTGCATCAGACCGTGGCCGGAAAAGCCGCAGGCCACGTGGAAGTTCTCGAGCCCGCCGGTCCACGGGCCGATGATCGCGTTGCCGTCCAGGCGGTTCTGATCGTACAGGCCGGCCCAGCCGCGCTGGAGCTTGGCCGCCGCGAAGGCCGGCACGCGGCGGGCCAGGCTCGGCCAGACGACCCTGTCGAAGTAGCCGTAGTCCAACTCGAAATTGAACCCGGCCGGCTCCGCCATGTTCGGCAGCCCACCGACGAAGCCGGCCCCTTCCGGCTTGAAGAAGAGGCCGGAGAGATCCTTGGTGAGCGGCAGGGGCTCGACCTCCGCTCGCGTCTCGAAATAGTAGGCCATCCGCCGCAGCGGTTCCACCGGCAGCCGCATGCCGACCATGCGGCAGATCTCCAGCGCCCAGGCTCCCGCCGCATTGACCGCCGCCGCGGCCGGGAGCCGGCCGCCCTTCTCGAGGCTCACCGCGCTGACTTTGCGCCCGCTCAGCTCGAGCCCGACCACCCGGTCCTCCAGGTACACCGCGCCCTGACTCTGCGCCTTGCGGCGGAAGCCCAGGAGGGCGCTGTAGGGGTCCACCCAGCCGTCCTCCGGCGAGTGGCATCCCACGGCCACGTCGTCGAGGCCAAGCGACGGGAAGCGGCGCTTGAGCCCGTCGCGGTCGAGGAGTTCCACCGGGCAGCCGAGGTCGCGCTGGGTGCGAAAGTTCCGCTCGAGGATGGCGGCCTGCTCCGGAGAGTAGAGGAAGAGGTAGCCCCCGCGACGGAACCCGATCGGCGCCGGCTCGCCGCCCACGGCCATCAGCTGTTCGAAATCGCGGTACGCATCGAGGCTCAGGCGCGACATCGCGATATTCTCGGGCAGGCTGAACAGGCGGCGGACGCCGCCGACCGCGCGGGGCGTGGAGGCGAACTCGTAGGTCGGGTCGGGCTCCACGACGCAGACCCGGCCGGCGCGGCCCTCGCGCGTCAGGTGGTAGGCGATGGAAGAGCCGACCACGCCGCCGCCGATGATCACGACGTCGTACATCGCGGGGGGTCAGGCGGGCCCGAGCCGCCGCTCCAGGCGCTGGGCGACCAGGGACATGGCGTACGTGCAGACGAAGTACACGATCGCGATGAAGGTGTACACCTCGAAGGCCCGGAACTCTCGCTCGGCGATGATCCGCGCCACCCGGGTCAGCTCCCGGTAGCCGATGATGTAGGCGAGGGAGGTGTCCATGAAGAGGACGATGAAGCGGGTGACGAGGGCCGGGATCATGTTCCGGATCGCCTGGGGGAGGATCACGTGGCGCATGGCCTGGGGATGAGTCAGGCCGGTGGAGATCGCCGCCTGCACCTGCCCCAGCGGGACCGACTGGATCCCCGCCCGGACGATCTCGGCCAGGTAGGCCGCCTCGAAGACGATGAAGGCGATGAGGGCGCTGGTGAAGTTGTCCAGGGGGCGGCCCGCGAGGATCGGGGCGAGGAAGTAGAACCAGAAGATGACCATGATCAACGGCACGCCCCGGATGATCTCGATGTAGAGCACCGCCGGGTAGTGGAGGTACGGGCTCCGGGAGAGCCGGAGGGCCCCGGCCACCACGCCGAGGACAAACGAGGCGCCGATGGCCAGGACGGCCAGCTTCAGGGTGTTGATGAACCCCGAGAGAAGGACCGGCCAGTTCCGGACGATGATGGTCCAGTCGAGGTCCATTACTCGCGCGTGGCGCCGCGCGCGATGAGACCCGGGATCGCGTACTGGCGCTCCATCCGGCTCATGAAGGCGGCGATGGTCAGGGAGATGGCGAGGTAGATCAGGGTGGCAGCGGTGACCGCCTCCAGTCCCTTGAAGGTGTAGGAGTTCACCTGCTGGGTCTGGAACGTGATCTCGGCGAAGCCGATGGTGACGGCCAAGGAGGAATTCTTGAAGATGCTGAGGAACTCAGTCGCCATGGGCGGGATGACGATCCTGAGGCCAACCGGGATCAGGACGTGGCGGTACACCTGGACCAGGCTGAGCCCCGACGACAGCGCCGCCTCAGTCTGCTGGCGGGGGATGGATTGGATCCCGGCGCGGATGGTCTCCCCGACGCGGGCCGATGTATAGACGCCGAGACCGGCCAGCGCAGCCAGGAATTCGTAGTTGAGGGTGAGGAGCGGCGTGTCGACGTTCAGGCTGTTCACGGCATCCCGGATCGGCCCCGCCGGGAGGATCTGCGGGACGGCGAAGTACCAGAAGAAGAGCTGGACGAGGAGGGGGGTATTTCTGAAAAATTCCACGTACGCCGTCGCCACCGCGCGCGGCACGCGCCAGGGCGCCGTCCTGAGGATGCCCAAGGCGATCCCCAGGACCAGGGCGATCACCCAGGCGAGCAGGGAGAGGATGATGGTGTTCTTGACCCCCTGGAGGAGCCAGTAGCCGAACGGGCTCTCCCAGAGAACGCTCCACCGGAAGTCGTACTGAAGCCCGAGAAACCCCGCGAGTAGCATGGGGAGGGGACCCCCTCACCCTGCCCTCTCCCCCGGCGGGGGAGAGGAAAAAGGTGAGGGGGCCCGTCAGACGTGAGCCTATTCAGGCATCGACTGCATGATCATGAAGTTCCGGACCTGGGCGCTCATCGGGTATTGGACGACGCCCTTCTCCCCGAACCACTTGTCGTACATCTCGAAGTACTTGCCGTTGTCTATCAGCTCCATCAGCGTGTGGCTCACGAAATCGCGCCACTTGGAGTCGTTCTCGGGCACGATGCAGGAGTAAGGGTCCTTCGTGAAGAGGTCTCCCACCACCTCGTAGTCCTTGGGGTTCTTGGTCTTGGCGGCGAGGCCCGCCAGCAGGATGCCGTCCGTCACATAGGCGACGATCTTCCCCTGCTCGAGGGCCAGGAAGCCCGCCGCATGGTCCTGGAAGGTCACCAGGTCGGCCCTGGGCTGCTGGGCGCGCACCGCCTTCTCGTTGGTGGTCCCCTGGGCGGCGCCCACGCGCTTGCCGGCCACATCGGCGAGGGACTTGACCCCGCTCCCTTTCTTCACCAGGAGCTGGGAGCCGGTGAAGAAGAAGTTGATGGAGAAGTCCACCGTTTCGTCGCGCCCGCGGGTGTAGGTGGTGGAGCCGCACTCGACGTCAATCGTTCGGTTGGCCACGAGCGGGATGCGGGTCGCGGGGGTGACCTCCTTCTTGTCGAGCTTGATGGGCTTGCCGAGCTTCTTCTCGAGGCGCGCCTGGACGGCCTCGAGGAAGTCGATGGAGAAGCCGATCCACTCGTTCTTCTCGTTGATGAAGGCGAACGGGATGGATGCCGTGCGGGTGCCCGCGGTGAGGGTACCCGTCCTGTTGATCTTTTCCAAGACGGTTTCCGCGAGGGCCGGAGCGACGGCGGTTGTCACGAACAGCAGGGCCAGCAGCACGCCGAGAGATTTTTTCATCGCATACCTCCTTGGGTTAGTGGGACAGAATCTTCGACAGGAAAAGCTTCGTCCGGTCCGATTTTGGGGCCGCGAAGAAGGTCTCGGGTTTCCCCTCCTCCACCACCTGCCCCTCGTCCATGAAGACGATCCGGTGGGACACCCGCTTGGCGAACCCCATCTCGTGGGTGACCACCACCATGGTCATCCCTTCCCTGGCCAGGTCGGTCATCACCTCCAGCACCTCGTTGATCATCTCGGGGTCCAGAGCCGAGGTGGGCTCGTCGAAGAGCATGATCTTGGGCTGCATGGCCAGGGCCCGGGCGATGGCCACGCGCTGCTGCTGGCCGCCGGACAGGTGGGCCGGGTACTGGCCCGCCTTCTCGGGGATCCCCACGCGCGCGAGGAGCGCCACGGCGATCTTCTCCGCCTCCGCCCGGGAGAGGCCCTTCACCTTCAGGGGCGCGAGGAGGATGTTCTCCAGGGCGGTCATGTGGGGGTAGAGGTTGAAGGCCTGAAAGACCATCCCCACCTCGGTCCTGAGGCGGGTGAGGTTGACGCTCGGCTGGGTGAGGGACTGGCCCAGCACGACGACCTCCCCCGACTGGACCGACTCCAGGCGATTGACGCACCGGATCAGCGTGCTCTTCCCGGAGCCCGACGGGCCGCAGACCACCACCACCTCCCCCGGCTGGATCTCCAGCGTGATGTCCTGAAGGACGTGGAGCTTGCCGAACCACTTGTTGACCTGCCGGAACGCGATCGCGGGCTGAGCCACCGACTCACCCGGCCCCGTCGCCCAGGAGCAGGCGACGGATCTTCTCTGCATCCCCGATCAGGCTCGCCAACCGGCCCAGGGAGGCGTCCACCGCTTGGGCGAGAGCGTCCGGTCCGCCGAACCGCGCCAGCGTCTCGGGCGGAACGAACTTGAAGAGCAGGCTGGATGTCCCCGGCGGCAGGCCGGCGAAGTGGACGGTGAGAATCCCGTGGTCCTCGAGGAGCAGCATGGCGAGCGCCGCCGTGGCCTCGATGGGAACGATGGACGGGCGACTCAGCCCGGCCCGCTCCAGGGCGAGCTCGAGGATGTCCTCGGCCAGGAGCTGAGCCGTCACCGGCGTCTCCCGGAGGCGGCGCCCGAGCACCCCCCGCAGCGCCGCGGCAACCTGCTTGGTAGCGTTGACCAGATCCCGCACCCGTTCGGGGGTATATCCCTCCAGCGAGCGCACGGCCGCCGGGTAGAGCATCGGGCGCGCCTCGAGACCGAACTCGAAGGCCCGGGCACGGATCTTCTCGACCAGTCTCCGCTCTCCGGCGAGCAGGCCGAGCCGAGGGCCGGAGGTCCCGTACTTATCGAGCCCGGTGGCGCCCACATCTACGCCGAGCTCGAGCATCTTCGGTTGTCCAAAGACCGCCGGACCGACCCGCGCGCCTCCCGCGTCGTCCACGTACACGAGCGCCCTCTTCTCGTGGGCGAGCCTGACGACCTCGCGGATGACTTCGAGCGGCAGGAGGTCGTAGGTGACGGCCAGGCGCGTCAGGGCCACCAGCGTGACCCGTCCCTCCCGCTCCAGCGCCGTCTGAAGCGAGTCCAGGGAGGACGTGTCCACGAAGCGCGCCCCGACATGCGTGGCGGCCCGCACCAGCGTGGGATGGCTGTAGGAGGGAGAGACACCAACGACGACATCTCCGTCCTTGACGAGGGCCAGGTGGGTGGCGATAGTGGCGGCGGTGAGCCGGTTGAAAAGCATGACGTCGTGGACCCGGGACGACCCGCCCAGGTGCTCCAGAGCGAGGTCCCGGAGCCGCTCCTGGTAAAGCGCGGGGGCGATCTCGTCATCCGCAAAGGGGAGCTCTCGGGCCTCCAGAGGCAGGGAGCGCTCGAGCCCCGAAAAGTTGAAGACCGACTCAGGGCCGTCCTTCTGCATGCGCCGCTCGATGATGCGCCAGGCGCGCCCGAGCTTTGCGATATCGTCTTCCGTGCTGGTCAGGATCCGCCCCCGCGCGTAGGGGAGCCCCGGCGCGAAGGGATTGCCGAAGCGATCGGTTTTCATGGCGGCCGGCCTCCTCATTCGATCACGATCAGGACGTCGCCGGGATTGACGGCCTGCCCCACCTGGACGCGGATCTCACGCACCGTCCCGGCGGTCGTCGCCCTGAACTCGTTTTCCATCTTCATCGCTTCCATGATGAGGAGCCCGTCGCCCGGCTTCACCGCCTGCCCTACCGTCACCTCCACGCCCACGATCTTGCCGGGCATGGGCGCCGTGAGCACCTGGCCGCCGTGACCGGCCTCGACGCCCCCGCGCGTCCTGATGATGTGGCGCGTCTCCTCTTCCACGCGGATCCGGTAGGATTCCCCGTTCACGTCAACCAGGAACCAGCCGTCCTCCTCCTTGACGTCCGCCACGTAGGAGATCCCGCCGATCAGGAGGGAGTAGATCCCCTGGGCAGGCAGCCGCGCGTCCACCTCCGAGACCTCCTCGCCGATCGTCACACGGAAGCGGCCGTTCGCTTCGGTCACCTCCACCATCTGGGTCCTGTCGTCGAGCGTCGCGGCAAAGCGCACAGCTTACCTCGGGCGTGACCAGCCGGGACGCGCGGATGATTTCCAGGCGCTGGGGCGGGAAGAGGTAAGCGGCAGCGTCGTCCTTCCCGCCCGCTCGTAGCCGGCCAGCGCCGCCGCGATCAGCGCCACCGTCCGGTGCCGCCCCTCCGCCTCCGGCCTCTCGGCCCGCAACATCCCGTCCAGGAAATGCGTGGACACCCGGCCGGCGACGAAATCCGGATGGGCCATGATGTGCTGGAGCAGCGGGATCGTGGTGCGCACGCCCACCACCTTGTACTCGGCCAGGGCGCGGGCCATCCGCGCGATCGCCGCTGCCCGGTCGGGCCCCCAGACGATCAGCTTCGAGATGAGCGAATCGTAGAAGATCGGAACCGCGGCTCCCTCGTAGACTCCCGAATCGTCCCGCACCCACGGCCCTGCCGGCGTGCGCAGACCGATGATCGTGCCCGGAGACGGCATGAAGTTCCGGTACGGATCCTCGGCGTAGATCCGGCACTCGATCGCCCAGCCGGTCCACGTGACGTCGGCTTGGCCGTACCCCAGTGTCTCGCCTCCCGCGATCCGGATTTGCTCCTTGACCAGATCGCGCCCGGTGACGAGCTCGGTGACGGGGTGCTCCACCTGGAGGCGGGTGTTCATTTCGAGGAAGAAAAAGTTCTTCTGGCGATCCACCAGGAACTCCACGGTCCCCGCGTTGACGTAGCCGACCGCAGCCACCAGGCGGCACGCGGCCTCGCCCATCCGCTTCCGCATCGCGTCGTCCACCATCGGCGACGGGCACTCTTCGACCAGCTTCTGGTGGCGCCGCTGGATCGAACATTCGCGCTCCCCGAGGTGGATCGTCGTCCCCTGGGAATCGGCGAGGACCTGGATCTCGATGTGCCGCGGCTCCTCCAGGTACTTCTCGACGTAGACTGAGGAATCGCCGAAGGCCGAGCCCGCCTCCGAGCGCGCCATGCGGAGGGCCGAGGCCAGCTCGCCCTCGCTCCGGACGAGCCGCAACCCCTTGCCGCCGCCGCCCATCGCCGCCTTCAGCATCACCGGGTAGCCGATCTCGCGGGCCGCGCGCGCGGCCTCGTCCTCGCTCCCCACGGGCTCGGTCGTCCCCGGCACCATCGGCACGTTCTTGGCCAGGGCCGCCCGGCGCGCCGCCGTTTTGTCGCCCAGGGCGCGCATCGCGGCGGGAGGCGGTCCGATAAACACCAGGCCCGCCTGGATGCACGCCTCGGCGAAGGCCGCGTTCTCCGCCAGAAAGCCGTAGCCCGGATGGACAGCCTCGGCCCCCGAGGCCTTGGCGGTCCTGATGATCTTCTCGATGGCGAGATAGCTCTCGGCCGCCGGCGGCGGGCCCAGGAGGTAGGCCTCGTCGGCCATCAAGACGTGGAGGGCCTCGCGGTCGGCCTCGGAGAAGACGGCGACCGAGGTGATGCCGAGCTCCCGGCAGGCGCGGATGATCCGGACGGCGATCTCCCCGCGGTTGGCGATCAGAATCTTGCGGAAGGGGGTCTTCACGGCGCACCGATGATACCAGACTAGGGCTCAGCGAGAAAGGCGCCGGAGGAGCTCGGCGTAGTCCTTGAAGTCACGCCAGCCGTCCGGGCCGAAGTTGCCGGAGACGGGACGGCTCACGGCCGTCAGGTCGGCGAGGAGGCGCTCGGACATCATCCCGGACGATCCGCCCCCCGACCGGTCGGCCAGTTTCGAGCGGTGATACTCCCGGACCTCGGGGGGCACCGGGATGTCGCCGTGGGCCAGGTAGCGCACGGCGCCGAAGCGGTCCCGCCCCGGGAGGGCTTTCCCCGCGTTGAAGCGGCTCGGCGACCAGGGAACGTCGATGACCCCCGCTTCCACCGCGCGGATGGCACCCAGCGCCCAGTCGCCATCGCCGAGGTCCAGGGTGCGGTCCAGGATCGCCCGGGCCTCGGCGGCGACCATGGCCTCCTCGGTCGCCACTTCGGGATCGAGCGGCAGCCGCCACTGTTCGAGCATCCGGAGGACCTGCTGGGTCAGGCGCACTCCCGCGGCGTTGACCTCGGGGCTCGGGATGCCGAGGGCCTCATGCGCGCTCTTGGTGATCACCTGCGTGACCCCGGCGGTCCCGGCGATGACGGCGCCCAGCGCGATGACCCCCGCCGCCTGGGCCTCGTCCTGGGGGAAGTTGGCCATCCACTGATGCGACGCGATGGTCAGGGTGGTCGCGCCGAACCCGAACCGCTCGAGGTACTCCCGGCAGACGCGCTCGAGCGCCCGGAGGGCCGCCACGTCCTGGGCCAGACAGAGCGCCTGCCCCAACCCGACGCTGTAGTGCGGCAGCCCCTGCCCGGCACCGAGCAGGGCCTCGATCACCGCGATGGCCACCCCGAGCCCCGGCGGGATCAGCGTCCCGGTGAGGAACCCCGGCTGCTCGCGATGGATGGGAGCGCCCTGCTCCCAGTAGTGGGCGCAGAGGCGGTCCAGGTACTGGTAGTTCCGGATCCCCTCGGCGATCGGCAGCTCCTTCGTATAAGAGAGCGTGTAGGAGATCCCGCCGCCGAGAAAGCCGGTGGCCCCTCCGGCCAGGCCGACCTCGGCGGTGAGGCACGGCCTGGACGTCCCCGAGAGGACCATCGTGGGTTTTTCCACGGCCTGGGTGACCCGGCGGACCGCCTTCACGCCGTGGTTCACCAGGGGGAGCCCGTTCAGCAGGGACCGGCCGGCGCTGACGCTTTCCGCCAGCCCCTTCTCGGCCTCGGCGAAGCGCTCGTTCCGCGTGTAGCTGTCGGTGGTGAGGGGGAGGAGATCGGCCCCGCCCTGGTCCTGGAGGGCCTTGAGCAGCGCGATCTGCTCCTCGACCGTCGCGAACCCGCCCCGCGGCTGGGCCAGGGTGATCCCCTCCGACTTGGCCCGGAGGACGGTCAGGGCGAAGTTCTTGTGCTTCGGGATCTCCCGCTGGTAGGCCACCGTTTCCTCGAGGTCCACCTCCCGCCCGGTCGGCCAGCGGGCCAGGACCTCCTTCCGCATCTGGAGAAACTCGTCCCACTGCCAGCGCTTCTGTCTCACGTCAGCGGCCATTGCCCGTTCCCTCGTCCATGGGACGACAGTAGCGTTTGAGCATGCGCACGGCCAGCTTCGAATCCAGTTCGCCAAGGAGGCCGAACGCGAACATCGTGTACTCGGAGTCCACGCAGAGCCTCGGATCCACCGGCCGCAGCGAGGCGCGATCCGCCGGGGCGAAGAGCGCCTCCCGGAGAATCCGGGACCGGAACGGCGAGAAGACCAGGGGGCCGCCGGTCCCCACGACGAGCTTCACCCCGCGGAGATCCTTCCCGCGGATCACGGAGAGGGGGCCCTGGGGCGAGTAGAACACCTCGAGGGAGCCCGCGTGGCGGCGCATCGCCTGGCCGGCCGCGATGCCTGCCAGGGCCGCATCGACCGCCGCCTCCTCCGCGCTCTCGGGAGTCGTCGTCACATCGCGGGCAAAGCGCTCGAGGATGGCCCTGAAGGCGTGGGGCGAAATCTCTGGATCCGCCGGGGGCGCCTGGGCTCCCATGGCCTCCACGACGTTCCAGAGGTTGGAGCGCACCCCGAGGTCGCCCTCCACGGTGCGCTTGGCGTAGGGCTCGTGGAGCCCCTTGACCACGGCGCCGGCGTCCGTCGGGGCGCCGCGGGCCACCGAGTGGACGTCCGTCGTGGCCCCTCCCACGTCCAGGACCACCAGCTCGCCGAGCCCCGGCTCCCCGGGGCACCCGTCGGCCAGCAGGACGGCGGCGTTGAGCACCGCGTTGGGGGTCGGCATCAGGATCCCCTCCACGAAGCGCTCCGCCGCCTGGAGCCCCTTGGCCTTGACGATGTGGGTGATGAAGATCTCTCGGATCCGCTCCCGGACGGGCTCCACGCTGAGCCGGCCGAACTCCGGCATCACGTTGTCCGCCACCACCGGCTCCTTGCCCCCGGCGCGGAGGATCGCCGCCGCCTCGTCGGCCACCACGCGGTTTCCCGCGACGATGAGGGGCGCGGCGAGGTCCAGTGCCGCCAGCCCGCGGGCGTTCTGGAGGATGACCTCCTCGTTGCCTCCGTCGGTGCCGCCGGCCAGCAGGATCAGATCGGGACTGAGGTCCTTGATCCGGGCCAGGTCCGACGCGGGCAGCTTGTACGAGAAGGTCCCCACGACCTTCGCCCCCGCGCCGAGGGCGGCCAGTCGCGCCGCCTCCGAGGTCAGGTCGGGCACGAGGCCGACGGTGACCATCCGGAGGCCCCCCGCGGCGCTGCTGCAGGCCAGCTTGCGGGCGTACGTGGCCCCGGCACCGACCTCGCGCTCCAGGAGGCGGAGGGCCGCCCCGAGCCCCTCCGTGATGTCCGTGCTGACCGTCGTCGGAGCCTGGACGCGCGCCCGGATGGTCTCCGTCGCCGGGTCGATGGCCACGACCTTGGTGAAGGTGCTGCCGAAGTCGATGAACAGCCAGAGCTCCCGGTCACCCATCTCGGGCCGGCGCTCCCAGATCCCGGCGGAGGTCCTCGATCACCCGGCGCAGATCGATCCCCGGCGGATAGGCCCGGTCGAAGCCCATCGCCAGGAAGCGCCGCTCCACCTCCGCCCACTCCTGCTTCCCCACCACCAGGTTCCCCCCCACGACGAGGTGGATCCGCCCCAGGCCGGCCTCCTCGAACTTATCGCGGAGCCCCTGGCAGTCCAGCTCCCCCTGGCCGTAGAGGGAGGAGACCAGGACCGCGTCGGCGTCGGTCTCGATGGCCGCTTTGACGAACTCCTCCTGCGCCACCATGATCCCCAGCGGCACGACCTTGAAGCCCGCCTCCTCGAGGGCCATCTGGAGGATCCGGTTCCCCACGATGTGGCAGTCGGCGCCGATGACGCCGGTCACCACCGTCCGGGTCTCCGTCCCCCGCCGAGCCCTCATGGTCTCGCCCTACACGGCCCGTGGGCCGGGAATGTTGACGTAGTAACGGATGGGCTCTCCCCCGAGGGCCCGCCGGATGTCCTCCAGGTTCATAGCGGCCTTGCGGGCCGTCGATTCCACGGTGCCACCGGCGTAGTGGGGAGTGCGGATCACGTTGGGGAGCGTGCCGAGAGGGTCGTCGGCAGAGGCGGGCTCGGTCTCGTAGACGTCGGTGGCCGCCCCGGCGATCCACCCCTCCGACAGAGCCCTGTGGAGGGCCTTGGCGTCCACCAGGGGAGCCCGGGCCACGTTGATCAGGAATGCCGTGGGCTTCATCGATCTCAGCTCGGCCTCTCCGATCATCCCCACCGTCTCGGGCGTCTGGGGCGCGTGGAGGAGGACGAAGTCCGACTCCTGGAGGAGCGTGGCCAGGCCGGTGAGGGTCACGGGAACGTCACCGGCGCTCGTCCGGTAGGGATCGTACGCGAGAAGGCGCATGCCGAAGGCGCCGAGGCGCCCGGCCGTCTCGCGGCCGATGGCCCCCAGGCCCACGATCCCCGCGGTCTTGCCCCAGAGCTCCGTCACGTGGCCGTAATACTGGAAGCGCTCCCACTTCCCCTCCGCCATGGAGCGC
>LDXP01000011.1:7891-44981 GCA_001443385.1 Candidatus Rokubacteria bacterium CSP1-6 | reverse complement strand
GGCGGCCGCATACAGCTTCACCGCCGAGATCCCGGCGGTGGCAGCATAGACGATGAGTAGAATGCTGGGCGGGATCAGAATGCCGAGGCAGCCGCCCGCGCAGACGACCCCCGCGGAGAGCTTGATGTCATAACCGGCGCGCAGCATGGCGGGAAAGGCGAGAAGCCCCATCAGGGTCACCACCGCGCCCACAATACCCGTGGCGGTGGCGAACATGGCGCAGGTGAGCAGCGTCGCCACCGCGAGCGATCCGGGGACGTGCTTGGCGGCGATCTGCAGCGAGCGGAACAGGCGGTCGAGGATGTTCGCGCGTTCGACCACGTACCCCATGAACAGGAACAAGGGCACGGCCGTCAGCACGTCGTTGGACGTGACCTCGAAGGTCTTCTGGACGAGCAGCCTGAAGATGCGGTTGTCGAAGAAGTCCTGGCCGGGTGTGAAGTAGGCGTAATATCCGAAGCCCACCCCCATGGCGATCAAGGTGAAGGCAATCGGGTAACCAAGCATGATGATGAAGATGAACAGGCCCAGCATCAACAGGCCGATCTGCGGGTCGGTCATGCTCAGGTGCCCTGACGACCGGGCGGCGCCTGTTCGCCGTGCTCGGCGAGATACTGCTTCTCACGGAGGATGACGGATTCGGTCTCTTCGACGTCGTGCAGACGCTGCGGCCAGGCCCCCAGACGGATGCAGAGGACGCAGCGGATGATCTCGGCGACTCCCTGCAGGAGCAGGAGCACCCCGGTGACCGGGATCAAGGCCTTGAGCGGGAACACCGGAACCCCGGCGGGGCTGAAGATGCTCACCTCTCTGAATCGGACGGACAAGCTCGCGTACGCCCAGCCGGAGTAGATCCAGGCCCCCACGGCGGGAAGAAAGAACGCGATGTAGAGCACCAGATCCATCGTGGCTTGGACCCTCGGCCGCCACAAGCGGTACATCATATCGCTACGCACGTGTCCGTTGCGTGACAGGGTGTAGGCGCCGGCCATCAGGAACATGGCGCCGTAGGTGATGTAGCTGATGTCGAAGGCCCAGGTCGTCGGCGCGCGCAGGACGTAGCGTACGAAGACCTCGTAGCTGACGCCGAACGTCAGCACGAGGATCAGCCAGGCAAATGCTTTCCCGACCCACGTGCTGAGCGAGTCGATGAAAAAGAGAAACCGGGTCATGTCCCCCTACAGAGGCTCGGGCGGCGTGAGCCCACGCCGCCCGACCTGAAAGCACAGCACTTAACGGTACCGGGAGAAAAGGTTACAGCGGCAGCTTGGCGAAGTGGTGCTCGTAGGCGACGCGGTAATCGGCGGCGTTGAGCATGCCGTAATAGACCACCCGCTTCACCCACGCCTTCTGGGAGTCCATCACCTTCTTCATGAAGGGGTCCTTGCCGAGCACCTCGATCAGGCCGTCCCAGGCCTTGATCTGAGCGTCGAACACGCTCTTGGGCGTGCGGAGGACGTTGACCTTGTCCTTGGTGATCAGCTCCTGCAGGTCCTTCGAGTAGTAGTCCATCCCCTTCCACTCGTTGGCGGAGGAGACGGCCTCGGCGCCATATTGAAGAATGGCCTGCTGCTCCTTGGGCAGCGCGGTGAACTTGGCCTTGTTGAACATGATCTCGAAGTACTCGGTGGCCTGGTGGTAGCTGCCCAGCATGTAGTTCTTGGCCACGTCCTGGGCGCCGAAGCGGCGGTCGGAGGTCGGGTTGTTGAACTCGAAGGCGTCGATCACGCCGCGCTCCATGGCCGGCACGATCTCGCCGCCCGGAAGCTGCGCCACCGCCAGGCCCATGGCCTGCATCAGATCGGCCGCCAGGCCCACCGTGCGGTACTTCAGGCCCTTCAGGTCGGCCATGCTCCTGACCGGCTTCTTGAACCAGCCGAGCGGCTGGGTCGGCATCGGCATGGCGAAGAAGCTGACGATGTTGAGCTTCATGATGTCGGTGAGCAGCTCGTTGAACAGCTCGCGGCCACCGCCATTGTGGATCCAGCCGAGACCCTCATTGGCATTGAAGCCGAACACCGGGCCGGTGCCGAAGAGCGACGCGGCCTTGTGCTTGCCGTACCAGTACACGGTCACCGTGTGGGCGCCGTCGAGCTGTCCGCCATGGACGGCGTCCTGCACCTGGAAGGGGTGGACGACGGAGCCGCCGACCAGATAGTCAATCTTGAGCCGTCCGCCGGCCATCTCGTTGACGCGCTTGATATAGTCTTCGGCGAACTCGTTGAACACGTCCTTGGCGCCCCAGGACCCCTGCATCTTCAGGACGGTGGTCTGCGCCCTAGAGACCTGGGGGAAGCCTATCGTCGCCGCCCCCGCGGCGCCGGCGGCGACCGCCGCCTTCTTCAGAAAGCCGCGTCGTGACGTGGTTTCCTTCATCTTCTCTTTCTCCATCTTCTCTTCCTCCTCTGTAAACGGCCGGGTTGAGGCTTCCAGTGGACCCCCGCTAGAGACAAAAGCGACACGCTACCCTATTGGCAAGGCGGCTCACTTGTCAAGGGCGTTCATTAGGGAAATCTAGCGCCCGGGGGGGCTACCGTCAGGGCCAATGGCTCCCCCTCCCGCCTCACGGTCAGCCTGAGCGGCTGGTCGAGGGCCACGTCCACCAGGGCGTCGCCCACGGCTTGGCGGGACAGCACGGGCCGCCCGTTGACCTCCACGATGACGTCCCCCGCCTTGAGCCCCGCCCGGTCGGCCTGGCTGCCGCGCAGCACCACGGCGATAGCGGGGACTCCCGACGGCCGGAGCGATTCGCGCTCCTCCTGAGGGTCGCGGACAACGAAGCCGAACTCCGCCGCCACCCGCTCGGCGACGACCTCCTGGGGCATCACCCCCACGCTCACTCGCACCGTACGTCGGCCCTCCCCTCCCCGGAGAACGGTCAAGGGTACCTCCTGCCCCGCCGGCGTCGCGGCCACGAAACGCTGGAGGGAGCGGGTATCGACGACCGGCCGATCCTTGAAGGCCACCACGAGATCGCCGTTCTGAAGCCCCGCCCGGGCCGCCGGGGTCTCCTTCAGGACCTCGACGATCAACGCTCCGTAGCCCTCCCGGATGCCGTGACGCGTCGAGATCTCCTCCATCTCCTGCTCCGAGAGGTCGCGGATCCTGACGCCCAGCCACCCCCACGTGGCCGCCTGGGCGACGGCGGGGAAGATCACGGCGCACAAGACCAGCAACCGGAGCAGGCCCCGCGCTCTGGCTCCTGCCCCGGGCCGAGAACCGAGCAGCCCAAGGCCCGAGGGAGGAGCCGACCGGAGCGTACGCGGTTGTACGTGAGGATCGGCGACGACCGAGAACGCCGGGATGCGAAGGTTATCGGCCCGGGGACTCATGGGTTGAGAAGGACCTGCTCGACGACACCCCCGGGTCCCAGGATGACCCGAAGCAGGAAGGCGGGGCGCCGCCTGAATGAGTGGGCGAACCGGAGGTCCTGGTACTCGACGACCTGCCGCGCGCCGTCCTCACGCAAGGTCACCACCGGAAAGCGCGCGAACCAGCGAAACGTCTTGACCGCCTCGACCTCCTCCGCCCGCGCCACCGGCCCGTTCCGCGGGCCCTTTGAAATGGCGACCAGGTCCGCTTGCCCCCGCTCGACAGCGACGATCCCCTGCCAGTACGTATTCCCGTCCTCCACGAAGCCTCGCCAGCGGAACGGCGTGAACGGCTCCGGCAGCGCTTCGACCCGGCGCGGGACGATTCCCTGGGCCCGCGCGATGCGATCGAGCGTGCTCACGGCCGCGACGTGGTTGACCGCCATCAGGCCCAGGTAACCCGCGATGAGTCCCAGGGCCACCCGCCCGATGAGCGCCGACCGGGAGCGCCAGGCGTAGCCGGTGACCAGCGCCGCCAGGAGCGGCAGGGTGAAGAAGGGATCAATGATGAAGACAAGGTCCAGGGCGGGGCGCGAGCGCGAAAACGGCAGGAAGAGCTGGATCCCGTAGCTCGTGATGAGGTCCAGGATGAGATGGCCGACGACGATCCCAAGAAGCGCGAGGCCCGACAGGAGCCTCCATCGCTTCTCAGGACCCAGCAGCCGGACGATCAGCCCGAGGGCGACCGCGAGCCCAAGGGCCCCGACGAACGAGTGGGTGATCCCGCGGTGAGTCTCCAGCGCCACAACGCTCCCCGCCGGGGACCAGAGGACATCGATGTCGGGAATCAGTGCGCCCGCCGTCGTCGCCAGGGTGGCCTGGTAGCCGTAGCGCTGGCGAAGGCCCGCCTGGGCGAGAATGGCCCCCGTCAATCCGTGCGTGATCGGGTCCATGACCTACGAAGTGACCTGGCGTAGCAGGTCGTCGAGGGCGGCGGCGAGCCGGTCGAGGCGGCGCCCGACGTCGAGCGTCTCCAGCATATCCTGCCGCAGAAGCGGATCCGGGATGACCACCGAGGCGATCCGGTCCGCCGCCACTCCTGGGACCGTCGCCGCGCGGAGCGCCCGCTCCACCTCGCGCGAGGATTGGCCGTGGGCCTCGAGGAGCCTGAGACAGGCCGCTTTCACGCGATCGGTCTGGGAGGCGAGCCGGCCGCCATCGCCCTGGGGGACGGCGTCCTCGAGGACGCGGGCCCGCACCACGCGGTAGAGCGTGTCCGTCGGCAGCTCGGTCTCGATCCTCACACGGCAGTCGCCACGGACAAGGATGTTGAACCTGCCCGTGGCGAGCCGCTCCCACCGCACGATCTCCCCCGCGCCGGCCACGGCGTACACCTCAGGCTTCGCGTCATAGGTCGCCTCGTAGCCGGGCCTGAGCCCTACCACGGCCAGGCGCCGGTCGCGGGCCAGGCAGTCGGTGACCATCGCGCGGTAGCGCGCCTCGAAGATGTGGAGCGGCAGGAGCGTGTGAGGGAAAAAGGTCAGGCCGGGGAGCGGGAAGATCGGCAGGACCACCACGCTAGGTGATTTTCGGAAGCGTGAAAACGGAGAGTGTGCTGACCCGGTCGGCGACGGCCGCCGCCAGTTTCCGGAAGGCCGCGGCCTGGGCCGAATCGGGCTTCCGGACCAGGATCGGCTCTCCTTCGTCGCCGCCCTTCCGCGTCTCCGGATCGATCGGGATCTGGGCCAGGACCGGCACGTCCGCCTCCCGGGCGATCTTCGCGCCTCCCCCTTCGCCGAAAATCGGGGTGTGCGCCCCGCAGTGAGGGCAGACGAAGTCGCTCATGTTCTCCACGATCCCGAGGATCGGGACGTTGAGCTTCTTGAACATCGCCACCGCCTTCCGCACGTCCAGGAGCGCCACCTCCTGGGGGGTGGTCACCATCACCACGCCGCCAAGCGGGATAACCTGGGAGAGGGACAGCTGGGCGTCGCCCGTGCCCGGCGGCATGTCGAAGATCAGATAGTCGAGCTCGCCCCAGTGGACGTCCCTTAAGAATTGCTGGACCGCCGAGTGGATCATCGGGCCGCGCCAGACGATCGCCTCTCCCGGTGCCACGAAGAAACCGATGGAGATGAGCTTGATCCCGTAGCTCTCCACGGGGATGATGCGGTTGTTGAACATCGCGGGGGTGCCGCGGGCGCCCATCATGAGGGGAATGTCCGGGCCGTATACATCCACGTCCACGAGCCCGACCCGGGCGCCCGTCTCGCGGAGGGCCAGGGCGAGGTTGACGGCGACGGTGGATTTCCCCACCCCGCCCTTGCCGGAGGAGACTGCGATCGTGTGCTTGACCTCGGGAATGAGGTCTTCCTTGGGAGGCTCGGCGTGGGTGGCGCGCCCGGCCGCCTGGGTCCCGCCTCCCATCGCCACCTTCACGTCGGACACTCCGGCCAGCGCAGCCACCACTTTGCGCGCCTGGCTGTGGATCTGGGCCTTCGCCACCGCTGGCTGGGTCGTGAACTGGAGGGTGAAGGACACTCGCCCGTCCTGGACGGTCATGCCCTGGACCAGGCCGAGGCTGACGATATCTTCCCCGGCGCCCGGATCCTGAACGGTCCGGAGCGCCTGGAGGACGGCTTCCTCTGTGATCATCGGACTCACTATAGGGGGCGGTCGTCCCCGAGTCAATCCGTGTTATCCTGATTCTGCCATGGGCATCGGCCCCGACGAATTCCGCCATGTTCTCAGCCATTTCGCGAGCGGCGTCACGGTGGTCACAACCTGGGATGCCGACGGGGGTCCCACCGGCCTCACGGCCAGCGCCTTCACGTCCGTCTCCCTCGAGCCGCCGCTGATTCTGGTCTGCGTGGATCACAAAGCCCAGAGCTACCCCGCCCTCCGCGCCAGCGGCCGCTTCGCGGTCAACGTCCTGGCGGCCGAGCACGAGACCGTGTCCCGGCGCTTCGCCACGACGGACGCCGACAAGTTCAACGGGGTGAGCTACCGCCCCGGCCCCCTCGGCCTGCCGCTGCTCCCCGAGGCGCTGGCCCAGCTCGAGTGCCGCACCGTTCACGCCTACCCGGGCGGCGACCACACGATCTTCGTCGGAGAGGTGGAGGCGGCCCATGCGCGCGATGGAGAACCGCTTCTCTACTTTCGCGGGGACTATACCCGGCTCGACCAAAGGAGATCCTGACCCATGACCATCCCGCTTTCCCGCCCCCCCGTGGACGACGAGATCAAGGGGGCGGCGCTCGCCGCCATCGAATCCCGGCAGTACATCCTCGGCCCCGAGTGCAAGGCGTTCGAGGCCGAGTTCGCCCGTTATATCGGCACGCGTCATGCTGTCCTGACGAGCTCGGGAACGGCCGCCCTCTGGATGACGCTGAAGGCGCTCGGAGCCAAGGCGGGCGACGAAGTCCTCGTCCCCGCCCACACCGCCTTCCCGACCGTCGAGGCGATCTGCTTCAGCGAGGCCACGCCGGTCTTCGTGGACGTGGACGATACCTACGCGATGGATCCGGCCGACGCCGCCCAGAAGATCACGTCGCGGACGGTCGGCATCATCCCGGTTCACATCTACGGCCATCCCGTCAATCTCGCGCGCGTCCAGGAGCTCGTGTCGCGCCACGGGCTCTGGCTCCTCGAGGACTGCTGCCAGGCCCACGGCGCGACCTGGCAGGGCAAGAAGGTCGGCAGTTTCGGCCGCGCCGGCGCCTTCTCGTTCTATCCCTCGAAGAACCTGACCGTCATGGGCGACGGCGGCATCCTCGTGACCGACGACGACGAGATCGCCGCGCGGTGCCGGCGCCTGCGCGACCACGGCAGGCTCAACAAGGACGTCCACAGCGAGGTGGGGTTCAACCTGCGGTTCAACGACATCCAGGCGGCGATCGGGCGCGTCATCCTGCGCAGGCTGGACGCCATGAATGAGCGCCGGCGCCAGCTCGCGGCGCGCTACGCCGATCGGCTGGCCGGACTTCCCCTGATCCTCCCCGTGGAACAGCCGGCAGCCCGGCACGTCTTCCACCTCTACGTCATCCGGACCGACCGGCGCGACGCGCTGGCCGGCTTCCTCCGGGAGCGGGGAATCCAGACCGGCATCCACTACCCCGTCCCCTGCCACCGCCAGCCCGCCGTGGAGCACCTGAATCCGCCGGCGCTTCCGCGGACTGAGAGGATCGTCCGGGAGATCCTCACCCTCCCGCTCTCGGCCGGCCACACGGAGGAGGAGATCGATCAGGTCGCCGCCGCCGTCCGGGAGTTCTTCAATTAGGGGTCAGGTCTTGCAATCACACGCGTCTGCAGAAGTGGACGGGGGAATGTTGGAATGCAAGACCTGACCCCGCTGAGGATCCTGCAGCTCTACCCGAAGGAGGACTACTTCACCGGGGCGGCGATCCAGCTCCGCGACCTGGCCCTGGGGCTCCGCGCCCGCGGCCACCACGTCGTGGTGGCGACGCGTTCGAGCCCCCTGTGGCGGCGGGAGGCCGAAGGGGCGGGCATCCCGTACGTGTCCCTCCCCATGAGTCACGAGCTGGATATGCGATCGGTGGTCGGGATCGTTCGCCTCCTGCGCGAGCACCGGATCCAGATCGTCCACTGCCACAAGGGGCGCGCCCGGACCCTGGCGCTCCTCGCCGGCCTCTTCGAGAAGATCCCCGTGCTGATCCTGAACCGCGGCGTGAGCTTCCCGCTGGGCCCGTGGAACCGCCTCGGCTACACGACGGGCCGGGTGACCGCCGTCGTGGCCGTGTCTCAGTCCATCAAGCGGGGGCTCGTCGCGGCGGGCGTTCCGATGGAGAAGATCGAGGTCATCTACTCCGGCACCGACACCGACCGCTTCCACCCCGGCGTGGACGGCGGCCGCGTGCGCTCGGAGCTGGGGCTCCAGCCGGACCACTTCCTCGTCACGCAGATCGGCGTCCGCAGCTGGCGCGGCAACGATGACGTCCTGGACGCCATGGCGCGGGTGGCCCAGGCGGCGCCGCCGGCGCGTCTGCTCATCGTGGGGGCGCCGCCGGCGCGGATCGTCAGCCTCGGCGAGAAGGCCCGGGAGCGCGGGATCGGGGACGTGACGCGGGTGCTCGGCCACCGGGAAGATATTCCCGAGATCCTGGCCGCCAGCAACGTGACCGTGGACGCCTCCTACGCCGGCCTCGGGCTGACGGGCTCGCTGAGGGAATCGCTGGCGGTGGAGACGCCGGTGATCGGGACCAACCTCGAAGGGATCCCCGAGCTGGTCCTCGACGGTGAGACCGGCCTCCTCGTGCCGCCGCGGAATCCGGAGGCGCTGGCCCAGGCCATCCTGAGAGTCATCGAGAACCCCACGCGCGCCAAGGCGATGGCCCGGGCGGGCCGCAAGCGGGTCGAGGCGCTCTTCTCCACCCGGCTCAAGGTGGAGAAGACCGAGGCGCTCTACACGCGCCTGCTGGCGCAACGCGCATGAAACACCCTGTGTCAAGGGTCGCACGGCCGATGCACTTCTCCGCGCCCGTTCGAGCGCGGGCCTTGCCCGCGCAATCGAGTTTGGGGGGAGGTATCGGAAGGGGGGCGGAGCCCCCCTCCGAGGTATGAACATCTGGCCCCTGTACCTCCGCCTCATGGCCTACCTCCGCCCCTACTGGCGCTGGCTCCTCGTCGGGACCGGGCTGGCGCTGGTGGTGGCGGCGATGGACGGCGCCATCGCCTGGCTCGTCAAGCCCGCCATGGACGACATCTTCCTCAACCGCGACCTTCGTATGCTCACGCTGATCCCGCTGGCGCTGCTCGCGGCCTATCTCCTCAAGGCGGTCAGCCGATACGGCCAGTCGTACCTGATGGCCGCGGTGGGCGAGCGCGTGATCGCGACGATCCGGCGAAACCTCTACGCCCACATCCAGGGCATGCCGCTCTCCTTCTTCACGGACCTCCACTCGGCGGAGCTCATGTCGCGCATCACCAACGACGTCAACCGCCTGGCGCGGCTCTCCTCCACGGTGATGGTCATGGCGATCCGCCAGGTCTTCACGATCGTCGCGCTCCTCGGAGTCATGATCCTCCGCGAGTGGGTCCTCGCCCTGATCGCCGTCGTCGTGTTCCCCTTCGTGGGGGTCACGGTCCGCGTCATCGGGAGGAAGCTCTACAAGATCAACAAGCGCGCTCAGGAGAAAATCGCCGAGCTCAACGTCGTCCTCCAGGAGGTCTTCGCCGGGACCAAGATCGTGAAGGCCTTCGGCCGCGAGGCCCACGAGCAGGAGCGCTTCGACCGGGTCAACGAGCGCCTGCTGGGCCTCTCGCTGAAGGACCACCGGACCGACGAGATCACGGAGCCCCTCATGGAAGTCTTCGGCGCCCTCGGGATCATGGGGGCGCTCTGGTACGGCGGCTATCAGGTGATCGAGGGGCACATGACGCCGGGCACCTTCTTCTCCTTCACCGCCGCCGTCATCATGCTCTACGGCCCCGTCCGGAAGCTCTCACGCATCGCCAACACCGTCCAGCAGTCCACGGCCTCGGTGGAGCGCGTGTTCGACGTCCTCGACACGCCCCCCGCGATTGTGGACCGCCCGGGGGCCGTCCGCCTGCCGGCCTTCCGCGACCGGCTCGACTTCGACCGCGTCTCCTTCCGCTACCCGGACGCCGAAGAGGACGTCCTCAAGGACATCTCCCTCACGGTGCGGCGCGGCGAGGTGGTGGCCTTCGTCGGCCTGAGCGGCGCCGGCAAGTCCACCCTGATGGACCTCGTCCCCCGCTTCCACGACGTGACCCGCGGCAGGATCCTGATGGACGGCCACGACCTCCGCGACCTGACGGTCGCCTCGCTCCGCGAGCAGATCGGCGTCGTTACCCAGGAGACGTTCCTCTTCAGCGACTCGATCTTCTACAACATCGCCTACGGCCGACCGGGGGCGACGGCCGAGGAGGTGGAGCGGGCGGCGAAGCTGGCCCATGCCCACGACTTCATCCTGGCCGCCCCCGAGGGGTACCAGTCGCGCGTGGGCGAGCGTGGCGTGAAGCTCTCAGGCGGCCAGCGCCAGCGCCTCGCCATCGCGCGGGCGTTTTTGAAGGACCCGCCCATCCTGATCCTGGACGAGGCGACGTCCGATCTGGACGCCGAAAGCGAGTTCATCGTCCAGCAAGCCTTGACCGACCTCATGAAGGGCCGGACCGTGCTGGTCATCGCGCACAGGCTATCGACCGTGAGAAACGCCGACAGGATCTACGTCATCCACGAGGGCCAGATCGCCGAGGTGGGCCGACACGAGGAACTCCTGGCCAAGGACGGTATCTACCAGCGCCTCTACGGCATCCAGATCGATCCCCGCCAGGCCGGCTCCCGCTGAAAGTCAGGATCGTCGAAGGCGATCTGCTCGATCAGCGGGCGGACGTCATCGTCAATGCCTGGAACCGCAACATCATCCCCTGGTGGCTTCGTGCCCGCAGAAGCGGTTAATGACGCGCAGTTCTGGCTGCCTTACCGGTACACGTCTTTCCGGTGCCCGACCTTCACGACGTACACCAGCCGGTCCTTGTCCTCGATGGAATAGACAACGCGGTAATGGCCCTCCCTGACGCGGTACTTATCCCCCTGACCTGATAGCTTCTCGCAGCCGGGAGGGCGGGGGTTCTCTGCCAGGGACTGGATCCGGGTGACGATGCGCTGGCGATCTTTCTTCTGATCAACGGCCTCGATTTCCTTGGCCGCGGATGTCTTTATGAGGATCCTATATCTTGCCACGCCGTTTGAGCGCCTTGACTACATCCTCGAAGTCGAGGTCCCGCTCATGGGCGCGTTCCTCAAATGCTGCCAGATCCTCTGCGTCTTCGGCGAGGAGTTGCTTGACGGCGTCGTTCACCATCCTCGAGATAGAGCGCTCCGTCGCCACAGCCTTGAGGCGGAGGGCCCGATGGATCTCGGGGTCGAAATAGACGGTCGCTCGCTTCGGTAGGCTCATGGTGACATCATAACGCTATGACGCCATAGCGTCAAGCCCCACGCCGACGGGCTGTCACGGCTCGCGGAAGCGGTTGACGATGGGCAGGCGCCAGTCCCTGCCGAAGGCGCGCGGGGTGATCTTGATGCCGATGGGGCCCTGGCGGCGCTTGTACTCGTTCTTGTCCACCATGCCGACGACCTTGCGCACGGTGGCGGTGTCGAAGCCGAGGGCGGTGATCTCCTTCAAACTCTTGTCCCCCTCGACGTAGGCCTCCAGGATCGCGTCGAGCACCGGATAGGGCGGGAGCGTGTCCTGGTCGGTCTGGTCCGGGCGCAGCTCCGCCGACGGCGGCCGCTCGAAGACGCTCTCGGGGATCACAACCCGCCCGGCGCGCTCGTTCACGTGGCGGGCCAGCTTGTACACCATGGTCTTGGGCACGTCCTTGATGACGGCGAAGCCGCCGGCCATGTCGCCGTAGAGCGTGCAGTAGCCGACGCCGATCTCGCTCTTGTTCCCCGTGGTGAGGACGAGCCAGCCGAATTTATTGGAGAGCGCCATGAGGAGCGTGCCGCGGATCCGCGCCTGGATGTTCTCCTCGGTGACGTCCTCTTTGAGTCCCTTGAACGGGCGGGCCAGGGCGCCCTTGAACGCCTTGAACACCGCGGTGATGGGGAGGGTGAGGAACTCGATCCCGAGATTTTTCCCCAGGCGCTTGGCATCGCCCCGGGTCCCCGTGGACGAATAGGGCGACGGCATGGTCACGCCCGCCACGTTCTCCGCCCCCAGGGCCTCGCAGGCGAGGGCGGCCACGAGGGAGGAGTCGATGCCGCCTGAGAGCCCTACGACAATCCTTCGAAAACCATTCTTCCTTACATAGTCGCGGGTGCCGACGACGAGCGCCTTGTAGATCTCCTCGACGGGCTCGATGCGCTCGACCTCCCGCGCCGGCAGCGGAGGCTTGGGGGTCGCGGCAAGGGGATGAAGCTCGATCCGGGGCACACGCTCCGGGGCCCGCAGCTTCTCCTTCCGGCGGCGGGAGTCGTGGAGCCGGGCGCGAAAGACGGCATCGAGATCGAGATCGGCGACGATCAGATCCTCTTCGAACGTCTTCCCGCGGGCGATGCACTCGCCCTTCTCGTTGAAGACGAAGGATTGGCCATCGAAGACCAGCTCGTCCTGGCCCCCTATCATGTTGACGAAGGCCAGGCAGACCAGATCGTCGGCTGCGCGGGTGGCGAGCATCTTCTCCCTGAAGTGGCCCTTGCCGACGTGGTAGGGAGAGCCGTTGATCGTGATGACGAGCTCGGCGCCCGCCAGTGCCTGGGCCGTGGTGGGACCGGTGGGGTACCAGATATCCTCGCAGATGTTGGCGGCGATCAACGTCTCGCCGAGGGCGAAGACGGGCGCGTCGGTGCCGGCCTGGAAGTAGCGGTTCTCGTCGAAGACGCCGTAGTTTGGCAGGTACTGCTTGTGGTACACGCCGGCGCGGTGGCCGTCGTGGAGGACCGCCGCCGCGTTGAAGATGTCGTCGCGCTTGTCCACGAAACCCACGATGGCGGTCAGGCCGCGGGATCCTCTGGCCACCTCTTCGAGGGCTCTGAGGTTGGCTTCGATGAAGGCGGGCTTGAAGAGAAGATCCTCGGGGGGATAGCCGGTGAGCGCGAGCTCCGGGAAGGCCACCACGTCGCAGCCGAGGGTCCGTGCCCGCTCCATCCAGTCGAGGATCAGGCGAACGTTCCCCTCGAGGTCGCCCACGGTGGGGTTCACCTGGGCCAGGCCGATCCTGAGCCGCTTCATCCGCCTCGTTCTCCCTGGTATATTCTAATCCCCTGGACGGGCCAAACGCTGCGAATTGCTATGTGGAAGGCTCCCTGGCTACCATCGCATGTCCCACAAGGGGAAACCCCCGAACGCTGTCCCCGCTGCGGGCGGCGAGCCCTGATCCGCTGGACGCTCCGCCGCGACCTTCAGCGCCGGGTCTTCCGCCTCTGGGTCTGCGCCGACTGCCAGGCCACCGAGGAGCGGGAGGAGCCCGAATAGGGGCGCCGACCAAGGGCTTGACAGATCAAGTTTTGTTGATATATGATCCTCTCATGGCGCTGCTGAAGATCGCTCAACCCCACGCCCGGGCGGCGGCCGCCCGGAGCTTCCACGCCCTCGCGGACGAGACCCGCCTGCGGATCCTGGACCTCCTGCGCGACGGCGAGCGCTGCGTGTGCGAGCTCCAGGACTGGCTCGGAATGTCGCAGTCCGCGCTCTCGTTCCACCTGAAGACCATGAAGGACGCGGGGCTCCTCATCGACCGCCGCCAGGGGCGCTGGGTGTACTACCGGCTGAACCCGGCGGGCCTCTCGGCGCTCGAAGGCACGCTCTCTGGACTGATCAATCATTCTTGATGGGAGGCGCGACATGGACACCAAAGAGCTGAAGGCCACGATCCAGGACAAGTATGGCAAGGCGGCCCTGAAGGCGAAGGAGGCGGACACCAGCTGCTGCGGCCCCACTTCGTGTGGGAGCGTCGTCACGAAGGACCTCTACGTGAAGGACGAGCTCCGCGGCCTACCGGCGGAAGCCGTCGCGGCCTCGCTCGGCTGCGGGAACCCCACGGCCCTGGCCCAGCTCAAGCCCGGCGAGGTAGTGCTGGACCTGGGCTCGGGCGGCGGCATCGACGTGCTGCTCTCGGCGAAGCGCGTCGGCCCCACCGGCAAGGCCTACGGCCTCGACATGACGGACGAGATGCTGGCCCTGGCGCGGGAGAACCAGCAGAAGGCCGGCGTGACGAACGCGGAGTTCCTGAAGGGCGAGATCGAGAGCATCCCCCTGCCCGACCGCTCGGTGGACGTCATCATCTCGAACTGCGTCATCAACCTTTCGGGAAACAAGGATCGCGTGCTGGCCGAGGCGTTCCGCGTCCTCAAGCCCGGCGGCCGCTTCGCCGTCTCCGACATCGTGGTGCGCGGTGAGCTGCCGGCCCCGATCCGCCGGAGCCTGGAGGCCTGGGCCGGCTGCGTTGCCGGGGCCCTCACGGAGGAGGAGTACCGCGAGAAGCTCGGCCGTGTCGGGTTTTCCCAGATCGACGTCGAGCCGACCCGGATCTACCGGCTCGAGGATGCGAAGGAGCTGCTGGTCCAGTACAAGGACCTGCTCGAGTCGGGAACGCTGGAGGGCGAGAGCCTGGAGGACCTCATCGCCGGGACGGACGGCAAACTGATGAGTGCCTTCGTCCGCGCCGTCAAGCCCGCCTAGATCCGGTTGACGAAGTCGATGAGCTGCCGCAGCCGGCCGTAGTTCGTCCGGTTGAACGGCAGGACGAGCCGGGGGAGATCGGGATATTCGTCTCCCTCGGGGGGCAGCGGCCCCGGACCCGCTGGAGTTCGGCGAGGGCCTGCTCCGACAGCAGCCAGCGGAGCCGGAGCACCAGGTGCTCGCCGACCACGCGCTGGGAGTGGAAGACGCGGTAGAAGCCGAGGATCTCGCGCCCGGCCTCCTCCACGCCGTTCGCCAGCCGGTAGAGGTGAACATCTTCGCCTGAGATCAGACCCTGTCCTACCATCTGCCCCCGCACGAAGGTCTCCCACGTCTTCCAGTAGGTGCCCCCGGGGACGTCGAGGAGGATCACCGGGATGAGGCGGGTCTTCCCCGTCTGGATCAGCGTGAGCACCTCGAACGCCTCGTCGCAGGTGCCGAAGCCGCCCGGCAGGTAGCAGACGGCGGCCGACTCCTTGAGCAGGAAGAGCTTGCGCGTGAAGAAGTACTTGAAGCTGATGAGCTTGGGATCGTCGGCGATCCAGGGGTTGGCTTCCTGCTCGAAGGGCAGCCGGATGTTGAGCCCGAAGCTCTTCTCCCGGCCGGCTCCCGCCTGGGCCCCGCCCATGACGCCGCTTCCCGCCCCCGTGACGACCATCCAGCCCGCTTCCACCATCCGGCGCCCCAGGTCGCGCGCCAGGGCCGAGAAGGGATGATCCGCCGGCGTCCGGGCCGAGCCGAAGACGGTGACCTTGGGCACCTCCCGGTACGGGGCGAACACCTTGAAGGAGTAGCGGAGCTCCTTCAGGGCGGAGTTCGCGATCTTGAGGTCGCCGACCTCCGCGCCGTCCTCGAACATTTTGAGGACGGTGGTCAGCATCTGCGAGTAGTACGGCCAGGTCTCGCGGGGAACCTGGAGGCCTTCCAGGAGCGCGTCGAGTTGCCGGTTTCCCTCTTCCGACTGGAGCTGGTACTTCCGTTCGTTCGCCACGAAGACAGTATACATTACGCCAGCGTGTGCCTCACCATCTTCCCCTCGACCAAGTAGACCACCATCTCGGCGATGTTGGTCGCGTGGTCGGCCACCCGCTCGAGAAAGCGCGAGATGAGAATGAGGCGGATGGCGCGCGGAATGGTTCGCGCATCCTCCATCATGAAGGTCAGGAGTTCCCGGAAGACCTGCTCCTTCAGCGCATCCACGGCCGCGTCCTCGGCGCACACTTGGCGCGCCAGTGCGGTATCCCGGTTGACGAACGCATCCAGGCTCTCCTTGACCATCCGCGCCGCCTTCTCCGCCATCCGCGGCAAGTCGATGTAGGGCTTCAGCTGGGGCTCGCGGTTCAGCTCGATGGCGCGCTGGGCGATGTTCACCGCCTGATCTCCGATCCGTTCCAGATCGGTCACGATCTTCATGGCCGTCGTGATGAAGCGCAGGTCGCCCGCGGCCGGCTGATGGAGCGCCAGGAGCTCCACACACTTTTCGTCCACCTCGACGTCGAGCATGTTCACCCGCCGGTCGCGGTCGATAACCTCCCGGGCGAGGGCGTCGTCGCGCTCGATCAGCGCACGCATCACGCGGTGGATCTGGTCCTCCACCAGCCCTCCCATCGTGAGGAGTGTCTGCTTCAATGTCGCCAGCTCTTCGTGAAAATGGCGCTGCATGTCGGCCCCCGGTCCTAGCCGAACCGCCCGGTGATGTAATCCTCGGTCCGTTTGTCCCTGGGATTCGTGAACAGCTCCTTCGTGACCCCGAATTCCACCAGCTCGCCGAGCAGCATGAACCCCGTGTAGTCGGACACGCGCGCTGCCTGCTGCATGTTGTGGGTCACGATCACGATCGTGTAGCTGTTCTTGAGCTCGAGCATCAGCTCCTCGATCTTGGCCGTGGCGATGGGATCCAGCGCCGAGCACGGCTCGTCCATCAGGAGCACGTCGGGCTCCACCGCGATCGCGCGGGCGATGCAGAGCCGCTGCTGCTGGCCGCCCGACAGACCCAGGGCGCTGTCGTCGAGGCGGTCCTGCACCTCGTCCCATAACGCGGCCGCCCGCAGGCTCCGTTCGACGATCGCGTCCAGGTCGTTCCGGCCGGTCACGCCGAGAATCCGTGGGCCGTAGGCAACGTTCTCGAAGATGGACTTCGGAAAGGGGTTCGACTTTTGGAACACCATGCCGACGCGCTTTCGCAGCTCGGTGACGTCCAGCGCCGGGTCGTAGATATCGGTCCCCCCGATCCGGATGGTTCCGACGATCCTCACGCCATCGATCAGATCGTTCATCCGATTCAGGCAGCGCAACAGCGTGGTCTTGCCGCAGCCCGACGGCCCGATATAGGCGGTGATCCGGTGCTTCGGGATGGACATCGAGACGTCCTTCAGGGCACGCTTCTCCCCGTACCAGAGCGACAGGTGGTCGATCTCCACCATCGGCGTTTCGATGATACCAGAGGCGCCCGCATGGGGATTGAGGGTCGCCGTGACCTGAATGTTCCCCCGCATGAAGCCCTCCTAGACGGCTGCCATCGCGTACTTCCGCCGCAGCCGATTTCTGAGACCGATCGCGAACAGATTCAGCAGGACGACGATCAGGAGGAGGAGCAGCGTTGTGGTGAAGACCATCGGGCGCGCCGCATCCACGTTGGGCGACTGGAAGCCCACGTCGTAGATGTGGAACCCGAGGTGCATGAACTTCCGGTCCAAATGCACGAACGGCCAGAAGCCATCGATAGGGAGCGCCGGGGCCAGCTTGACGACCCCGGTGATCATGAGCGGGGCGACTTCGCCCGCCGCCCGGGCCATGGCCAGGATCAGCCCCGTCAGGATCGACGGCATCACCGCCGGCAGAACGACCCGCAGGGTGGTCTCGAGCTTGGTCGCGCCCAGCGCCAGCGATGCCTCCCGCATCTCGCTCGGAATCGCCGCCAGCCCCTCTTCCGTGGCCACGATCACCACGGGGACGGTGAGGAGCGCGAGGGTCAGCGAGGCCCACAAGATGCCCCCCGTGCCGAAGGTCGGCGTCGGCAGCGCCTCCGCGAAGAACCACCGGTCGATGGTCCCCCCCACGAAATAGATGAAGAAGCCCACGCCGAATACCCCGAACACGATCGACGGCACGCCCGCCAGGTTGTTGACCGCGATCCGGACGGCGCTGACGAACGTCCCCTGCCGCGCGTACTCGCGGAGGTAGAAGGCCGCCAGCACCCCCAGCGGCGTGACCATGATGCTCATGATCATGACCATCATAACCGTCCCGAAGATGGCGGGGAAGACGCCTCCCTCGGTGTTCGCTTCCCGGGGATCGTCGGACACGAACTCCCACACGCCGGCCGCATAGTGCCCGCTTTTCGCGAACACTCCCATCGTGTTCGGGGCGTACACGTTCAGGACCTGGACCAGTGGCAGATCCTTTTCCTTGCCGTCGTCTGCGGTCACGACCACGCTGGCGGTCTGGCGCTTTCTGAGCCCGGCGAGCCGCGCCTCCTGCTCCCTGTAGCGAGCCTGGAGCGCCCCCATCTGGCTCTGGAGAGCGTCCACGTCGGGGCCGCGGGTGACGCCCTTGATCTCGAGCCGCTTCAGGGCGAGGCGGACCCGGTCCTGGGCGAAGTTGATGGCGCCGATGTCGCCCTTCTCGATGCGCCGGATCTCCTCCCGCAGTCGCGCCGCCTCGGGAAGCTGCCTCCTCAGCTCGTCCAATCCCCGGGCGGAGCCGACGGCCACCGTCCTGCCCCCGTCGCGCACCTCCTGGATCGTTCCGATCAGCAATCCCCACTCGGTCCGCTCGACGACCACGGCGTCGGGCGGGTATTCGCGCGTGGCGATCCGGGCTTCATCGACCCACTGAAAGTCCGCGCCGTAGAGGTCGCGGTTGGCCACCCGGAGCTTGATGCGGTACTGGCCCGGTTTGCCGGGGACCGCCTCGCGCTCCACCTGCTGGCCCGTCATCACCTTGCCGTCGGCCAGCGTCATGCGGACCACGTCCCTGGGCCAGAAGAGGCCGAGCCCGTTCGCCAGAATCAGCGCCACCAGCCCCGCCACCAGCAGCAGGGCGAGCGCCAGCGCTCCGCCCGTCAGCCAGATGAAGGGTTCGCCGCTCTTCCACAAGCGTTTCATGAGTGCCTCGTCGTCAGCCCCTCGGCTCGAACATCACAGGTAGCGGTACTTCCGCCGGAGCTTGAGACGGACCACCTCGGCGACGGTGTTCACAAGGAAGGTGAGGCAAAAGAGCAGGAAGGCCGCCAGGAAGAGAACGCGGAAGAGCGTGCCGCCCTCGGGCGCCTCGGGCAGCTCCACGGCGATGTTCGCCGACAGCGCTCGGAAGCCGTTGAAGATCGACCAATCCATCACCGGGGTGTTTCCCGTCGCCATGAGGACGATCATCGTCTCGCCGACTGCCCGGCCGAACCCGATCATGATGGCGGAGAAGATGCCGGGGCTCGCCGTGGGGAGGACGATGCGGAGCGCCGTCTGCCACCGCGTTGCCCCGAGAGCCAGGGAGCCTGCCCGCAGATGCTGCGGGACGTTGGCGAGCGAGTCCTCGGCGATCGTGAAGATGATGGGGATCACGGTGAACCCCATGGCGATCCCGACCACCAGGGAGTTCCGCTGGTCGTAGGTGAGCCCGAGCGCCGAGAGCAGCCAGCCGCGGTAGTTGCCCCCCAGGAGCTGCGCTTCGACGAGTCCCCCGAGCGCCAGGGCGATCCAGACGCCGATCCCCACCACCGGAACGAGGAGGAGCGCTTCCGTGCCCACCCGCATGCGACCGCGGATCGAGACGGGCAGGCCGCGCCAGAGCAACAGCGCCGCCAGGATGCACGCCGGCACCACGAGCGGGATCAGGAAGAGCCCCGGCACGACCCGCTCGACCATGGGGGCGAGCCAGAGGCCCGCCAGGAAGCCAAGCACCACGCTCGGCAACGCCGCCATGATCTCGATGACCGGCTTGACGTACCCCTTGATCGTCGGGTGCATGAACTCGCTGACGTAGAGGGCGGCGAGGAGCGCGAGCGGCACCGCCAAGAGCAGGGCGTAGAACGTCCCCTTGAGCGTGCCATAGATCAGCGGCGTGAGGCTGAACTTCGCCTCGTAGTCGTCGGTGCCGCCGGTGGACTGCCAGACGTACTCCGGCCTCGCGTACCCCTCGTACCACACCTTGCCGAACAGGGTCCGCAGGCTGACCTCGGGGTGCGGGTTCTCCACCTGCCAGTGGGAGAGGACGCCGCGTTCATCGAGGGCGAGAAGGCCGTCGGTCTTGGGAGCGAAGACAACCGCTCGCAGCGGCGCGCCGTCCGGCGCCCGCATGGCCAGCAGAGTGCGGCCGGAGGTCCCGTAGTGGAGGTGGATCTGGCCTGATGCGTCCGCAGTGGTGAAGCCTTTGTCGCGCCTCGATGGACTGATCGCGATGACGGGGCCGGCGTGGTCCTCGAACCGATACACTCGGGTAAGCCGGCGCTCCCCCCCGCGTGGAGGGGAAATCACCTGCCACGTCGAGACACCGCCCGCCTGGTCTCCCACCACCAGCGTGCGGTCCCCGATCAGGAGGCCGAGGGCCGTCACCGCGCCGTGGTTGCCGGTCACGTCCGTGACGTCGGCGCGCGTCGGGTTGGCCGTGTCGCGCATATCGTACCGGACTACCTGGCCGCGCGAGGTGCCGACGAACAGGTCCTCCCCGCGGCCGTCGAGCCTGAGCGCCGTGATTTCCCCCTCCACCGGCACGGCCAGGGACTGGAGCGATTCGATCTTGGTGCCCGGCCCGATGAGCGCCTTCCGCTCCACGATCGTCCGGACGACCAGCTCGGTCGGGCCGACCTGCGCCACGGTGAGCGGACCCGAGGGCGGGGCCGCGAAGGCCAGCCGCCGGACGGGCCGCCGCCTTTCTCCGTCGAGGAGGAAGGGTTGGCCGAACTCCGCTCGAGGCGTGATCGTGCGCCTGCCATCCTTGAAGGTCACATCGAACACGAGCTCCAGCGGGATCACCCGGCCGTCGGACGTCCCGATGACGTGGCTCGACTTGCCGTTGTGGGCCGCGGCCGTCACCGCGGCCCCGTCCACCCCTGGGACCGGGACCGGCGCCAGCGTCCGGTCCTCCTTGAGGGCAACAAACCGAAGCATCCCATCTGCCGTGACCTGATACGCGAGCTCGCGGTACTCCTCGACCCCCGCCGCGTCGCCGGGCACGGGGATCGCCCCCGGGACACCATGCCGGCCCAGGAACAGCGCCGTCGGCTTCTTGAAGAGCGGATAGACCTCGCCCGCGATCACGACGAGGATCGCCAGGATCGAGACGATGATGATCACGCCACCGACCACGACAAGCCGGGACGAGAGGCGATCCAGCAGGATGCGCCGGCTCGTCCGCGCCCGGCTGATGGCTAGCGGGCCGGCCGGTGGCCCCGGCCCGCCCGCCTTCAATGCCTCCGCGCCGATGGCCATGCTACTGGATCTTGTTGATCTCTTCCTGGGCCACCGAGGCGGGGATCGGGAAATAGCCGTCCTTGATCACCACTTCCTGACCCTCCTTCGAGAGCACCAGCTTGACGAACTCCCGGGTCACCGGATCGAGGGGCTTGCCCGGAGCCTTGTTGACATAGACGAAGAGGAAGCGGGCCAGCGGGTAGGTCCCCGAATAGGCGTTGTCGGCCGTGGCCTCCACGCACGCGCCGCCTTCCTTCTCGGCGAGCGGAACGGCCCGGACGCCGGCGGTCGCATAGCCGATCCCACTGTAGCCGATGGCGTAGCGGTCCACCGTCACGCCCTGGACGACGGACGCCGAGCCCGGCTGCTCCTTCACCGAGTCCTTGTAGTCACCATTCTTGAGCGTGTGCTCCTTGAAGAAGCCGTACGTCCCCGACGCCGAGTTGCGGCCATAGAGGCTGATCGGCTTGCCCGCCCACTCTCCGGTGAGGCCAAGCTGGCCCCATGCCGTGACGTTCTCCCTGTATCCGTGGCGGCGCGATTTGGAGAAGATCGCGTCCACCTGGGCGATCGTCAGGCACTTGACCGGGTTGTCCTTGTTGACGAAGACGGCCAGGGCGTCCACCGACGTCCGAATGGGGGTGGGCTTGTAGCCGTACTTCTTCTCGAACTGATCGACTTCCGTCCCCTTCATCGCGCGCGACATGGGACCGAGCTGCGCGGCCCCCGCGATCAGGGCGGGCGGCGCCGTCGAGGAGCCTTTCCCCTCGATCTGGATCTTGGCGTTCGGGTAGAACTTCGAGAAGCCCTCGGCCCAGAGCGTCATCAGGTTGTTGAGCGTGTCTGAGCCGACGCTCGAGAGATTACCGCTGACCCCGCTCACCGCCTTGTACGGCGGGAGCGCCGGGTCCACCTTGAGAGCCTCCTGCGCCCACCCCACTCCGTGCGCCAGCACCAGCACGACCACGAGCCATCCAGTCCAGATTGTCCGTCTCATCGCACGCTCCTTTCTCTATCTGTAGCCAGTCTCTACCTCCTGGGTTACAGGCAAAGAACGAACGTGTTAATTCCGTGTAACGGATCAAGGGGTCACGCCGCCTCCTCCACTCGCGCCGTCGGCAGGGTGAAGCTGACGGTGGTGCCCTTGCCGAGCTCACTCTCGATTCGGAGCTCGCCGCCGTGGGCTTGGACGAGGTGCTTGACGATCGCGAGCCCGAGGCCGGTCCCGCCGAGCTCGCGGGATCGGGCCTTGTCCACGCGGTAGAAGCGCTCGGTGATGCGCGGCAGATCGGTGGAGGGGATGCCGACGCCCGTGTCGGCGACGACTACCTCGACCATCCCCTCCCGCGGCGACGCCGTCACGGTGACGCGGCCGCCTTCGGGTGTGAACTTCACGGCGTTGTCAACCAGGTTGAGCAGGATCTGGACGAGGCGATCCCGGTCCGCGCTGACGGCCGGGAGCCCCGGCGGGAGGTCGGCTGCGACGGCGAGCCGCTTGGCCTCGGCCTGAGGCCGCACGATGGCCAGCACGGGCTCGAGCACGTCGGCGAGGTCGGTTGGCTCGCGCTTCAGCGTCACTTTCCCCAGCTCGATGTTGGAGAGATCCATCAGGTCGTCCAGCAGCCGGCCGAGACGCTCGGCGTGGCGAAAGACGATCTGGAGGAAGCGCCGCCCGTTGTCCGGCTCGTCGAGGCCCCCCTCCAGCAGAGTCTCCAGGTAGCCGCGGATCGCGGTCAGCGGCGTCCGCAGCTCGTGCGAGACGTTGGCCACGAACTCCGTCCGAACGCGCTCCAGGCGGCGGAGTTCGGTGACGTCGTGGAGCACCATGAGCACACCGGTCCCCTCGCCGCCGAGGCGAAGCGGCAGCGCGTGGACTTCGTGGACGCGCTCCACGGGCGTGGTCAGGCTCAGCTCGCGCGAGACCATCTCTCCCCCCGCGGCCCGGCAGGCCTCGAGCAAGTCGAAGAGATCCGCGTTGCGAATGACCTCCAGAAAGGGCTTCCCCGGCCCGAGACGGGGCCCCAGGCGGAACATGGCCCGAACGCTCTGGTTGAGCAGCAGGAGATGGTCGCGGCCGTCCACCGCCAGCACGCCCTCCACCATGCTGTCGAGGATGGCGGTGATCGTGGCCTGCTCGCGCTCCAGGTCCTCGATCTTTTCCCGGAACCTGGACGCCATCACGTTGAGCGCGCGGCCGAGCTTGCCGATCTCGTCGGGCGAGCGGACGGGAGCCCTCACCGTGTAGTCCCCTCCGGCCATCTGGCGAGCGACGGACTGCATCTCGACGACCGGTCGGGTGACGCGGCGGGCCACGAAGAGACCGATCCCGAGCGCGACCGCGAGGGCAAGGAATCCTCCGGCCAGCAGCACCTGGCGGATGGAGGCGTAAGCGCCGGTCACGACCTCGAGCGGCAGGGCGAGCCTGAGGATCCCGACCGTGCGCGTGCCGTCCTGGATGGGGAGCGCCACGTAGAGGAGGTCGTGCCCCACGGTCTCGCTCCGCCGGACGGCGCGCCCGACGCCGCCGGCGAGCGCGGTCCGGACCTCGGGGCGATCCCGGTGGCTCTCGATCTTCGCCAGATCCTCCAGGGGCCGATCGGATTCAGCCACCACGCGCCCGTCGCGCAGGATGAGGGTGATCCGGGCGTCGGTCACGCGGGACGTGCGGAGCGCGAACTCCCGTCGCGCCTGGGGGGCCGCCGCCGGAGCGAGGAGCGTGCGGGCGTCGTCCTGGAGGAGCCGGGCCAGCGCCACAAGCCGCCCCTCCAGCGCCTGGACGGCGCGCTCTTCGAGGGCTCGCGTCAGGTAGGCGCCCGCGACCACCTCCACCACCGCCACAAAGGCCAGGAGCGTCAGGGTGAGCTTGACGGCGATGCGGCGGCGGAAGAATAGGATCAGCCAGCGGAGCATCAGTCGGCCTCCTCGAAGCGGTACCCGACGCTCTTGGCGGTCACGATCCGGCGCCCCTCGGCGCCCAGCTTCTGCCTGAGCCGGCGGACGTGCACGTCCACGGTGCGCGACTCGATCTCCCCCGCCCGAGCGTACCCCCATACGCGGTCCAGGAGGACCTCGCGGGAGAGGACGCGGCCATGGGCTTCGATGAGGGCGCGGAGCAGGTCGAACTCCTTCGGCGTGAGCGCCACCGGTGCGCCTCCGACTGCCGTCTGGCGCTTGCCGAAGTCCACGCTGAGGCCGCCGACGCTGAACGCGGTCGGCCCCTCCGGCGGCCGCGCCCGCCGCAGGACGGCGCGGACGCGCGCGACCAGCTCCTTCGGGGAGAAGGGCTTGGTCACGTAATCGTCGGCCCCCAGCTCGAGGCCCACGACGCGATCCGCTTCGTCCCCCTTGGCGGTGAGCATGATCACGGGGAGGGAGGCGGTGGCCACATCCCGGCGGAGACGGCGGCAGACCTCGAGGCCGTCCATCTCGGGCAGCATCAGGTCGAGGACGACGAGATCGGGAAGAGACGCTTTGACCTGCCTCAGCGCGTCGGCGCCGTTGCGGGCCGTGCGGACTTGGAATCCCTCGCGCTGGAGATGGAGGACGATGAGGTCTCGGATGTCCGGCTCATCCTCGACCACGAGCACCTGGGCGGCCACGGCGACCCCATCTTACCAGCGCCGGGTCTCGCCGTGCTTCAGGAGGAAGAGCCGGTCGGGATCGATCCCGCGGCGCCGCGCTTCGGCCTCCACGCGCTTCGGGGGCTCCTCGATGGGCTCTTCCGCCAGGTCGAACGTCCCCCAGTGGATGCCGAGGAACCGCCGGCCCCCGACGTCCTCGAAGAGCTGGAGGGCTTCCTCCGGCGTGGTGTGAGCCGGCTGCATGATGACGGCCGGCACGTAGGCCCCGATCGGGACGGCGGCCAGGTCGAAGGGGCCGAGGCGGCTCCCGATCTCCTTGAAGACGTCATAGTACCCCGTGTCGCCCGCGAAGAAGAACCGCTTGGCCCGCCCGGCCACGGCCCATCCGCTCCAGAGCCGGCGGTTCCGGTCCCAGAAGGTGCGGCTCGAGAAGTGCTGGGCCGGCAGACACGTCAGCGTGAGCCCTCTGACCGAGCGGCTCTCCCACCAGTCCAGCTCCTCGACGCTCGTGATCCCCAGCCCGGCGAACCACGCCTTGAGCCCGAGGGGCACCAGGAAGAGCGGGCGATGGACCTCCGCCAGGCGCAGGACCGTCGCGACGTCCAGGTGATCGTAGTGGTCGTGGGAGATCAGGACGAGGTGGATGGGCGGGAGGTCCTCGAAACTGAGCCCCGGCGGCGTGACTCGCGTGGGGCCTGCAAAGGAAAACGGGCTGGAGCGATCCGACCAGTGGGGATCGGTCAAGAGGTTCACCCCGTCCAGCTGAACGAGAAGCGTCGAGTGCCCGATCCAGGTAACGGTGTCCTTGGCCGGGTTCTCACGGAGCGCGGCGCCGTCGTTCTCGACGCGCGGCAGGGCGGCCGTTCGCGGATGGAAGGTCGTCCCCCAGATGCGGGAGAGGAAGAATTTTGTGCGGACCCAGGCCGGCGCCGGAACGTATCCGGGGTTGGGATTCCTGAACCCGCCTTCGGCATGGTGGGCGGGAGCGCCGGCCTTCGGGCCGCCGACGCCGGCGCACGCCGCCAGGAGACCGGCGAGCAGAATCGCGACGAGCGCGGCGCGCGGGACCGGTCTCACCACTTCCTCAGGTCGAGCGCGGGAAGACCGAGGAGCGAGTGGCGGGCCAGGGCCCACAGGCCCCGGGTCGCTTCGGTGAGGTCCTGGGCCGACGGCGCGAGGAACCGAACGAGACACCCGCCCCCGGCCACGAGGCTCACGCCCCCCAGAACCGACGGCCACGCGGCGAGCCGCGCCTCCAGGGCGCAGATCACGTCCTCCCAGCCCGCGAAGCCGTCGGCGAAAAGCGCGAGGCTCGCGAGGTACCCGAAGCGCTCCATCCCGCCGAGCTCCTGCGGGATTCGGCGTGAGGGGTCCAGACGGATCCGATCGAGAAAGAGCGGCCGCCCGCCGGAGGTGACGCTGATCCGGCTCACCAGCTCTCTGAATGCCCAGCGCTCCTCCCGGGCGAGCCGGCCGATGGCCAGGGCATCAGACAGAATCACCCGGCTCCCGGGTCCCATCTCCACCGTCAGGGACTGATGGAACACCGAGCCCGGATGGGGGATCACATGATCGGGAATGTATTCGACTGTGGCGCCGACCCCGAGCCGGATGCTGGTCTCCTGAACGGCGGGAGGGCCGAGCGCGCGATAGACCCGCGTGGCGGAGGGAGTGGTCAGGCAGACGTGGGCGCCGGGTCCCACCGCGATCTCCGCCTCCAGACGATCGCCTCCCAGGACCCCCCCCGTGGGATTCAGGAGCGTGAGACAGACCGAGCCGGCCCCCTCGAGGGGGATCGGCTCCAGGGCCTGGAGGGGAAGGGTGAAGCGGCGCGCGGTGAGGACGGTGCCCCCGCCCCGGCGCTCGAAGGCGAGCGCCAGCGCCCCGTCCCGCCCGACGCGATCAGGCGTCGAAGAGAAGGCTGGCGCGGATCCAGTCGATGATGGAAGCAACGCCGGTCCCATCCTTCAGGTTGGTGAAGACGAACGGCCGCGCTCCCCGCATCCGCTTGGCGTCCGCCTCCATGACGGAGAGGTCGGCCCCCACGTACGGAGCCAGGTCGATCTTGTTGATGACCAGGAGGTCGGAGCGCGTGATCCCCGGCCCTCCCTTGCGCGGGATTTTCTCCCCTTCGGCCACGTCGATCACGTACATCGCGGCATCCACCAGTTCGGGGCTGAACGTGGCGGCCAGGTTGTCGCCGCCGCTCTCCACGAAGATCAGATCCAGGCCGGGGAAGCGGCGGAGGAGGTCGCGGATCGCCTCCAGATTCACCGAGGCGTCCTCACGGATGGCCGTGTGCGGGCACCCTCCCGTCTCCACGCCGAGGACCCTCTCGGCCGGGAGCACGCCCCGGCGGATCAGGAATTGGGCGTCCTCCTTCGTGTAGATATCGTTGGTGATCACCGCGAGATCATACCGGTCGCGCAGGCGGAGGCAGAGCGCCTCGACCAGCGCCGTCTTCCCGGACCCCACCGGTCCCCCCACCCCGATCTTGAGCGGCTTCGGAATCATGAGCGGAAGAGTCTCGCGTCCAGCCGGGCGTGGCGCATGCCTGCAATCTCGATCCCCGGGGCGAAGCTCCAGAGATCGGCGGGCCCCTTGCCCTCGGTTTCCCGGGCGAGCCGCTCGATGAGCGGAGCGGCCGCCCGGAGGATGCGCTGGCCATCGAGCTGGCCGAGCGGTAGCAACCTGAGCGCCGCGCCGACGAGGAGTGCCGCCGTCGAGTAGAGGTACGCGCGGGCGGCGGCCTCGGCAGGCCACCCGAGCGCGCTCCCGGCCAGCCCGAAGGCCAGCGGGTGATGGCCCGGCGTCCGGCCTGCCTCGACGAGCTCCGAAACGGCGCGGAGCATCGGATGATCGGTCACGGTGGCGGCGACGCGGAGGGTTTGGCGGCCCATTTGACGGCTTGCTTCGCGGAATTCAGCGACCGGCTTCATGGCGTCGAGGGTCTCGTCGAGGGAGAGGCAGCCGTCCAAGTCCTCCCGATCGCCGAGCGTCAAGGCCGCGACGACAGCGACGGCGTCGCACGGCCCCGCCGCCCCTTCGAGGTGGGCGTGGACGAACGCCTCGACGCCTGCCGGATCGCGGACCTCGCCCGCCTGGACGTAATACTCGAGCCCGAAGGAATGGGCGTAGCCGCCGCTGGGAAAGAGGCCGTCGGCGAACTGGAGCAGGCTCAGCAGGGGATCAGTGCTCATGGGCGTGGGCGGCCCCGATGGGATTGAAGATGGCCGTCCGTCGCTCCCATTTCGCCCCGAGCCGGGCGAGGAGCTGCTCCATCGCCGGGTCGTCCGGAACGAGGAGGGCATCCGGCTCGACGGCGAGCGAGAAATGGCGATTGCCGACCTCGAACGCGAGGCGGAGCGCCTCGGCGTGATCGCGCGCGAAGACGGCGATGACCGGCTCGGGAGCCGATTCCACTTCGAGATACCACTCGGCCTCCACCAGGAGGATGTCCCCGGTGCGGAGCGTGCTGCCCGTGGGAAGGGCCAACGCAACCTCCCGTCCTTTCTCGGTCACCACCCGCTTCCGACTCCAGCGCCGCTCCTCCCAGGTCAGCCTGAGCACGTCGCGCTCCTTGCCGGCGAGGGCGCCCGGCTCGACGTGCACGTGGGACGCGCTGACGACCTTCATGTCAGAACAAGAAATAGCGCTGGGCCATGGCGAGGGCCCGCGCCGGCTCGCAGGTGAGCAGCTGGCCGTCGGCGCGGACCTGGTAGGTCTCCGGGTCCACCTCAATGCGCGGGCAGTAGTCGTTCCCGACCATCGCCCGTTTCGTGAGCCCGCGGCAGTTCTTCACCGCCACCACCCGCTTCTGGAGACCGAGGCGCGCCGCGACTCCGTCCTCCAGCGCCGCGCGGGAGAGGAAGGTCAGCCCCGTCGCGAACGGCGCGCGCCCGAAGGCGCCGAACATCGGGCGGTAGAGCACCGGCTGGGGGGTGGGAATCGAGGCGTTCGGGTCCCCCATGGCCGCCCACGCGATGAACCCGCCCTTCACCACCAGCTCGGGCTTGACGCCGAAGAAGGCCGGCTTCCAGAGCACCAGGTCGGCGAGCTTCCCGACCTCGATCGAGCCGGCCTCGTGGGCGATCCCGTGGGTGATCGCGGGGTTAATCGTATACTTCGCCACGTAGCGCTTCGCCCGGGCGTTGTCGTTGCGCCCATCCCCGGGCAGCGGGCCGCGCTGACGCTTCATCTTGTCGGCGGTCTGCCAGGTGCGCACGACCACCTCGCCGATGCGCCCCATAGCCTGCGAATCGGAGGAGAGCATGCTGATCGCGCCCAGATCGTGGAGCACGTCCTCGGCGGCGATCGTCTCGGCCCGGATGCGCGACTCGGCGAAAGCCAGGTCCTCGGGGATCTTCGGGTTCAAGTGGTGGCAGACCATCAGCATGTCGAGGTGCTCGTCCATCGTGTTCACGGTGAACGGCATGGTCGGGTTCGTCGAGGACGGCAGGCAGTTCGGCTCGCCGCAGACGCGGATGATGTCGGGCGCGTGGCCGCCGCCGGCGCCTTCGGTGTGGTACGTGTGAATCGTCCGCCCCTTGAAGGCGCGAATCGAGTCCTCGACAAAGCCCGCCTCGTTCAGCGTGTCGGTATGGATCGCGATCTGGACGTCGTACTCCTCCGCCACCCCCAGCGCGCAGTCGATGGCCGCCGGCGTGGTCCCCCAGTCCTCGTGGAGCTTGAGGCCGATGGCGCCGGCCTCGATCTGCTCGCGCAGGGGCTGGGGGCGCGAGGCGTTGCCCTTGCCGAGGAAGCCCAGGTTCATCGGCAGGCCGTCGGCCGCTTCCAGCATGCGGTGGATGTTCCACGCCCCCGGCGTGCAGGTCGTGGCGTTGGTCCCCGTGGCCGGCCCGCTCCCGCCGCCGATCAACGTGGTCACGCCGGCGGAGAGCGCCTCCCACGCGAGCTGAGGGCAGATGAAATGGATGTGGGCGTCGATCCCGCCCGCCGTGACGATCCGCCCCTCGCCCGCGATGACCTCCGTGGCGGCTCCGATCACCATTCCCGGCGAGACGCCGGCCATCAGATCGGGATTGCCCGCCTTCCCGATCCCGACGATGCGGCCGCCCTTGATCCCGATGTCCGCCTTCACGATCCCCCAGTGGTCGAGGATGAGCGCGTTGGTGACGACGCAGTCGAGCGCCCCTTCGGCCGCCGTGGCCCGGGCGGATTGCCCCATCCCGTCCCGAATCACCTTCCCGCCGCCGAATTTGACCTCGTCGCCGTAGACCGTGAAGTCTCGCTCCACCTCGATGAGCAGCTCCGTGTCGGCCAGCCGGACGCGGTCGCCGACGGTGGGCCCGTAGAGATCGGCGTATTGCTTGCGCCCAAGTGTGAGACTCATTGGGCGGCCCCCTGAAAGCCCTCCCGCGCCGCGCGGCCCACGGCGCCGGCGCGTCCCGCGTCACCCGCCGGTCCGTCGGTCAGGGCGTTCAGTCCGTACACCTCGCGCGCGCCCGCCAGCTCGACCAGCGTCACGCGCTTCTCGTCGCCGGGCTCGAAGCGGACCGCGGTCCCCGCCGGGATGTTGAGCCTCATCCCGAAGGCTTTCGCGCGATCGAAGCGCAACGCCCTGTTCGCCTCGAAAAAGTGGAAGTGAGAGCCGACCTGGATCGGGCGGTCGCCCGTGTTCGCCACGGCCAGCTCGATGGTCCGGCGTCCCGCGTTGGCCACGATCTCGCCTTCGCCCAACAGGTATTCTCCTGGAATCATGCGCGCCTCCTCCCCCTCACCCTACCCCGCTCAAATGTCCCTCACCTCTTCTCCCCCCTCACCCTGCCCCACTCAGATGCCCCTCACCTCTTCTCCTCTCCCCTGGGGGGAGAGGCAGGGTGAGGGGGGGAGAGGATGAAGGTGAGGGGATTATAAGTGGGGTGAGGGGGGAGTGCATAGAGGTGAGCGGGTCATCGTATCGGGTGGTGGATCGTGACCAGCTTCGTGCCGTCAGGGAAGGTTCCCTCGACCTGAACTTCCTCCAGCATCTCCGGGACGCCTTCCATCACGTCGTCGCGGGTGAGAATCTGCAGGCCCTCGGCCATGAGCTGGGACACCGATCGGCCGTCGCGGATCCCTTCGAGGACCTCGGCGGTGATGAGGGCGAGCGCTTCCGGGTAGTTCAGCCGAAGGCCCCGCGCCCGGCGGCGGCGCGCGACCTCGGCGGCGGTGAAGATCAACAGCTTCTCCTGCTCACGCGGCGTCAGATGCACGTTTTCCTCGGAGGGGGGCGTTGCCCCCCTTCCGAACCTCCCCCCCTACACGCTCAGAAACTGGCTCACCTCGTCCACGCGAAACGCCTCCCGATCGCCCTCCAAGGCTACCACGCCTTTTTCCATCACGTAGAAGTGGTCGCAGATCGAGCGGGCGAATTCGAGGTACTGCTCCACCAGAAGAATGGACCGCGTTCGTTCCCCCTTGATCTGCTGGAGCACCGCGGCGATCTCCTGGACGATGGACGGCTGGATCCCCTCGGTGGGCTCATCCAGGAGGAGCAGCTTTGGATCCGAGATCAGGGCGCGGGCGATGGCCAGCTGCTGCTGCTGCCCTCCGCTCAGGTCCCCCCCGCGTTTCTCGAGCATCTGGGACAGCGCGGGGAAGAGGGACAGGACGTAGTCCAGGGACTCCGGCGTCGGCCGCTTCCGGCGGGCTCCCAGGACCAGGTTCTCGCGGACGCTCAGGGACGGGAAGATCTCTCGCCCCTGGGGAACGTACCCGATCCCCCGGCGCGCCCGCTCGTAGGGAGTCAGGTGACCGATCTCGTGGCCGTCGAAGACGATCGTGCCCTGGCGCGGTACCAGGAGTCCCATGATGGTCTTGAGCAGGGTGGTCTTGCCGACGCCGTTGCGCCCCATGACGCACACAACCTGACCTGTCCCCACAGCGACGCTCAGCTGGGTCAAAATCTGGCTCTCACCGTAAAACACGTCGATCGCGTTGACGGCTAGCATGGCGCCTCCGCGCTCACCGTGCCCCGGCCCAGATACGCCTCGATCACCCGCTCGTCGGGCTGCACCCGATCGATCGAGCCCTCCGAGAGCACGCTTCCCTCGTGCAGCACGGTCACCCGGTGGCCGCGGCCGGCGATCTGCCGGACGAACTGCATGTCGTGCTCGATGAGCATGATGGTGCAGGTCGAGCGCTGCACGATCGACTCCATCAGGGCGACGGTCTTCTCCTTCTCCGCCCTCGTCATCCCGGCGACGGGCTCATCGAGGAGGAGGAGCGTCGGCTCCTGCAGGAGCAGCATGGCGATCTCCAGCCACTGTTTCTGGCCGTGGGAGAGGGTCCCGGCCCGCGCGTGCGCGTGCTGGAGCAGCCCGACCTGTTCCAGCACCCGGGCGATGCCATCCAGTTCCCGCGAGGCGGCGCGGGCGGCGAGGGTGGCCAGGAACCGCTTTCGACCGGAGGAGAGCACCATGTTCTCGAAGACGGTGTGATCGGGGAACACGGAGGGAGTCTGGAACTTCCGGATGACGCCGTGGTTGGCGATGACATGCTCGCTCAACCCGAGCAGGTCCACGTGATCCTTGAAGAGGACGCGGCCGTGGTCCGGCTTGACCTGGCCCGTGAGCGCGTCGAAGAGCGTGGTCTTCCCCGCCCCGTTGGGGCCGATCAGCAGGCGGATCCGCTCCTGCCGCTCCAGGATGAGATTGAGGGTTCTCAACGCCAGAAACCCGTCGAACGAAACGCTGAGGCCTTCCACGTAGAGTAGCGTGTCCATCAGAGGGGGTGTCCTTCCACCTTCGACGATGCCGGAGTGACTCGAGCGGTCGTCAGAAAGGTTCGTTTTCTCTTCCCGAGGGATCGGAGCTTGTTCGCGAGCCCGACGAGCCCCTGCGGGAAGAACAGGATGACGGTCACGAACAATCCGCCCAGGATAATCGGCCAGAGGCTGGGATACGTGGCGGTCAGCACGCTCCGGAGCCAGTTGATGGAGATCGCCCCGAGCAGGGCTCCCCAGAGCGTCCCCCGGCCGCCGAAGGCGACCCAGATGACGATCTCCAGGGAGGGAAGCACACCGACCTGGCTCGGCGTGATGATGCCGACCTGCGGGGCGTAGAGCAGCCCGGAGAGACCGGCCAGCGCCCCGGAGACGGCGAACACGAAGATCTTGTAGCTGGCGACGTTGTAGCCCAGAAACTCCAGCCGCCGCTCGTTGTCCCGGACGGCCTGGAGAACCAATCCGGTCTTCGAACGGACGAGCCACCGGCTCACCAGGAACGCCCCGACCAGCGCCGCCGCCGTGAAGATATAGAGCGCCCTGAGCGTGGCCGGCTGGCCCAGCGAGAATCCCAGGATGGACTTGAAGTCGGTCAGACCGTTGGTGCCCCCCAGCTTCATTTCATTGCGATTGAGCATCAGCCACACGGCGAACGCGATGGCCTGGGTGAGGATGGCGAAGTAGGTCCCGCGGAGCCTCCGCCGAAAGGTGAGGAATCCGACGAGCGCGGCCAGGGCGGCCGGCAGCAAGACCGAGGAGCCCAGGGCGAAGACGAAATACTTGTAGGGCTTCCAGAAAATCGGAAGCTGGTAGACCTGGTTCCAGATCATGAAGTCGGGGACCGGCTCTCCGTACACGCCCTTGCCGCTCCCCTCCAGCATCATGTGCATCCCGATGGAGTAGGCCCCGACCCCGAAGAAGATGGCCTGGCCCAGGGAGAGAATCCCCGTGTAGCCCCAGATGAGGTCCATACCCAGGGCGAGGATGGCGAGCGACAGGTATTTCCCGAAGAGGTTCAGGTAGTAGTCCGAGAGGAAACCCAGCGCGTTGGCCAGCGGGAGGACGACCACAAACACGATCCCGAACAGCCCGAGCCACAGGAGTTGCGCGTCCCAGCTCCGCCGGCCCAGGGGGGGAACCACGGGAGGCCTCAGGCGCCCTCGGCGGCGCGCCCCTTGGCGGGGAAGAAGCCCGTCGGCCTCCACTGGAGAAACCAGATCACGAGCGCGAGAATGGCCACCTTCGCGTAGATGGCGGCCGCGGTCCCCCCGATGGACGGCTCCAGGATCTTGTTCGACACGCCGATGCCGAACGAGGCGACGACGGCGCCGAGGAGCTTGCCGACGCCGCCCAGCACGACAACCATGAAGGCATCCACGATGTACGTCTTCCCGACCTCGGGATCCACCGTGCCGATCAGGGCCAGCGCGCACCCCGCCACCCCCGCCAGCGCCGTCCCCAGGGCAAACGTCAGGGCATCGATCTTCCGGGTGGACACGCCCAGGCACGAGGCCATCCCCCGGTTCTGCATCACGGCCCGCACGCGGAGCCCCGCATACGATCGTTGAAGCAGGAGATAGAGCGCCGCCAGCGCCACCAGGGACAGCCCCACGATGAAGATCCGGCTCCAGGGGAAGATCAGTCCCCGCATCACCTCCACGCCGCCCCGAAACCAGCTCGGGGAGTTCACGCTCGTCTGGTCGCCGAAGTAGAGCCGGGCGGACTGCTGGAAGATCATCCCGATCCCCCAGGTGACGATGAGCGTCTCCAGGGGCCGGCCGTAGAGGAAGCGGATGATCCCGCTCTCGAGCGCGAGCCCCACCAGCCCGGCCGCGAGGAACGAGAGCGGCAGCGCCACGAGGAAGAAATAGTCCTGATGGGCGGCGTAGCGCGAGGCGAAGATCTCCTGCACCACGTACGCCGTGTAGGACCCGAGCATGAGCATCTCGCCGTGCGCCATATTGATGATGCCCATCAGGCCGAAGGTCACGGCGAGCCCGAGGCTCATGATCAGCAGGACGGCCCCGAGGCTGACGCCGTTGAAGAGGTAGCCGGTCAGGTTGCGCCAGGTGAGGAACACTTCGATGCGCCTGACGGCGGCGCGCGCGGCCTGCTTGGCCTCGGCGTCCTCATCCTGCTCCGCCATGATCCTGAGCTGAGCCAGGCTCGACTCGAACCACGCCTGGCCCAGGAACTGCGCCGCCCGCGCGCGCACAGCGGCGTCAGGAGACGAGAGGCTCAGCCGGTTCAGCGCTTCCTGGATGGCGCCTTTGACCTGCCGGTCCGCCTCCCGATCCAGGGCCTTCGCGAGCACCGGGATCGCGGACAGGTCCCGCGAGTTGCCGAGCTTGAAGGCCGCCGACTGGCGCGCCTGGCGATCTAGGCTGAAGACCTCGAGACGCTCGAGGAGGTTCTGGACGAGCCCGAAGAGTCGTTCTTCGAGGGCGATGGCCTCCTGCCCCTCCGCGGGCGAGACCGGCTGCCCGCGGTCATCCACGATCGGCTGCCCAGCCAGATCTTTCAGCGCGCCGTCATCCCCCAGAATTACGAGCCGCCCCTTCCACCGATACAGGGCTCCGTCCTTGAGCGCCCGCAGGAGGGTCCCCACGGACGGGTCGCCGACCTCTCGCAGGGCGAGGATCGCCGCTTCCTGGGTCGCCGGCGCGGCGAGCCTCTTGGCGACCGACTCGAGGTCGGGGACGCCGGGCCCCGGGACGGCGGACGCCGCCCCGGGCCCGGGGACCCCCGGAAGAACCGCCAGAGCGAGAACAGCGAGAACGACTACTGTTTTTCTGAGAGCCACACGCGCTTTCCGCCGACCATGTCGTACGAGCCCTTGCCGCCACCGCTCCAGTCGCAATCGCGGCCGGGGTACGTGACGTCGCTCCACGGCGCGGGCCGGACCCACGACTTCGTCTTCCAGACGATGTCGAACTGGCCGTCCGCGCGGATCTTGCCGATGTAGACCGGTTTCCACGTGTGGTGATTCTTCTCGTCCACCTTGTACTTGCCCACTGGGCTCGGAATCTCGAGCCCCTCGAGCGCCTTGAGGACACGGTCGACCTCGGTGGACTCCGCCTTCGCCACCGCCTTCGCCCAGAGCTTGACGTGGATGTAGGCGTGCATCATCGGGTCGTCGGTGACGGCCTGCTTGTCGGCAATCCCGTGCTGCTTGGCCCACTCCTTGTACGCCTTCACCCACTTGAGGTTCTCGGGCGTCTTGAGCGACATGAAGTAATTCCACGAGGCCAGATGCCCCACGAGCGGCTTGACGTCGAGGGGCTGGCGCTCCACCTCGGCAAAGCTGGACGACATCGTCGGCGTCCGGTCCGCCGTCACGCCCTGGTTGGCGAGCTCCTTGAAGAAAGGCACATTGCTGTCGCCGTTGATCGTGTTGATCACGGCCGCGTCGCCGGCGGCGCTGAAGCTCTTGATCTTGCCGACGATGGTCTGGTAGTCCTGGTGATGGAACGGTGTGTACTCCTCGGCGATGGCCGACTCGGGCACCTTCTTCACCTTCGTGAGGTACAGGCGCAGGATCTTGTTCGTGGTCCGGGGGTACACGTAGTCGGAGCCGAGCAGGTAGAACTTCTTCCTGTTCCCCCCCTCCGGGCTCATCAGGTAGTCGATGCCGGGCGTGGCCTGCTGGTTGATCGTGGCGCCGGTGTAGATCACGTTCTTCGAGCACTCCTCACCCTCGTACTGGACCGGGTAGAAGAGCAGGCCGTTGTTCTTCTCGAAGACCGGCAGCACGGACTTGCGGCTGACCGACGTCCAGCAACCGAAAACCGTGGCCACCTTGTCCTGGAGCAAGAGCTTCTTCGACTTCTCGGCGAACAGGTCCCAGTTGGAGGCCGGATCTTCAACCAGGGCCTCCACCTTGCGGCCCAGGACGCCACCGGCCTTGTTGACCTCGTCGATGGCCATCAGGACGATCTCCTTGATCGGGGCTTCGCTGATGGCCATGGTGCCGCTGAGCGAGTGCAGGACGCCGACCTTAATGGGTCCCTTCTCCTGGGCCCGAAGGATCGCGGGGAAGGACAGCCCTCCCGCAATCCCGGCGCCGGCGATGCCGAGAGCCGACGCCTTGAGGAATTCCCGACGGCTGTGACCCTGTGTCATGTGCGACTCCTTTCGACAAGAGACGTTTTGGGCTATCAGGGACGTTCTGGCCTCGTCGCCCCTCAGCGCACCCTTGCGCGATCGGTCCACGGATTACCTGGTCGAGCTTGCCCTGGCCAACACCGTTGTCGGCGGGTCGCTTCGAGGAAACCAACTAGCAAGCCGCGTGCCGCTGAACGGGAGGAGGGGATGAATCGATTTCGCCAAGAATTCCAGCGGTTGCCCGGCCCCTCCATCCCGGATGAAATGGCGGCGGCTGCTCGCTTCTTAGGCAAGCCCGGCGCGGTGCTAACGAATGCGGCAGGGCTACCGCGGGGACGACTGCCGCCGGCCGGAAGGCACCCCTGCGAGCCGTTCGACCAGCAGGAGGGCTCGCGCGACCTCGATCATCGGCCGGCGACTGTCCATGGCGGTCTTTTGGATTCGGCGGAAGGCTTCTGCCTCGCTCAACCCGTGCCGCTCCATCAGGACTCCCTTGGCGCGCTCCACGAGTTTCCGTGACTCGAGGGCCTTCTTGAGATCCTCGTTCTCCCGCCTGACCGCGTCCAACCCGGACTTGAGCTCCTCCGCGCCACCGCCGTCGGGGGGGCCCAGAGCCAGGACGACCACGTCCGGGCGATAGCGCTCCAAGGTCGCAACCGCTTCGGCCACGGCGGCCTTGGAGAGGGCACGATCGTCAACGATCACAACGCGCCAGCGCGGATTCATATCGATGCGCATGGGCAAAAAGAATGCCAATTGCTTTCGGGGAACAACCTCGCGGGAAGGCATACTT
>LDXP01000011.1:799-7851 GCA_001443385.1 Candidatus Rokubacteria bacterium CSP1-6 | reverse complement strand
CGTTGGGACCGGTCACTCGTTCTCTACCGGCTTCTCTGCGCCCCGGCTAGATGTCGAAGTAGAGCGCGAACTCCCAGGGGTGGGGCCGGAGCCGGATGGGGTCCACCTCGTTCTTCCGCTTGTACTCGATCCAGGTCTCGATCAGGTCGGGCGTGAAGACGTCGCCCTTCAGGAGGAACTCGTGGTCCTTCTCGAGCGCGTCCAGCACCTCGCCGAGCGAGCCGGGAAGCTGCTTGACCTTCTTTGCCTCGGCCGGCGGCAGCTCGTAGAGGTCCTTGTCGATGGGCTTGCCCGGATCGATCTTGTTGGCGACGCCGTCGAGCCCCGCCATGACGCAGGCGGCGAAGGACAGGTACGGGTTGCAGGTGGGATCCGGGGTCCTGAACTCGATCCGCTTGGCCTTCTCCGACCGCGAGTACATCGGGATCCGAATGCAGGCCGAGCGGTTCCGCTGGCTGTACACGAGGTTGATGGGCGCCTCGTAGCCTGGCACCAGCCGGCGGTAGGAGTTCGTCGTCGGGGCGATGAGGGCGCACAGAGCCGGGGCGTGCTTCAGGATGCCCCCGATATAGTAGAGGCAGAACTTCGAGATGTCGGCGTAGCCGCCGCGCTCGTACATGAGGTTCTTGCCGTTCTTCCAGAGCGACTGGTGGGTGTGCATCCCGGAGCCGTTGTCCTGGAAGATCGGCTTGGGCATGAACGTGGCCGTCTTGCCGTACTTCCGCGCGGTGTTCTTGGCGCAGTACTTGTACCACATCACGGCGTCGCCCATCTTCGTCAGCGTGCCGAAGCGCATGTCCACCTCGGTCTGCCCGGCGGTGGCCACCTCGTGGTGGTGCACCTCCACCTTCACGCCGACGGATTCCAGGGCCAGCACCATGTCGGAGCGGATGTCCTGGAACTTGTCCATGGGCGGCACGGGGAAGTACCCCTGCTTGTAGCGGGGCTTGTAGCCCAGGTTCGGGCGGTCGGGCGTCCCCTCCTTGCCCGAGTTCCAGAACCCGGCCTCGGAGTCGATGTAGTAGTACCCGCAGTTGTAGGTCTGATCGAAGCGGATCGCGTCGAAGAAGAAGAACTCCAGCTCGGGGCCGATGTACACCGTGTCCGCCACGCCCGATTTCTTCACGTAGGCCTCGGCCTTCTGAGCGACGTACCGCGGATCGCGGGTGTAGCTCTTGCCCGTGACCGGGTCCTTGACGTTACAGATGAGGACGAGGGTCGGCACCGCGGTGAACGGATCCATGGCCGCCGTCCCGGGGTCGAGCACCAGCAGCATGTCGGACTCGTCGATCGTCTGAAAGCCGCGGATGGACGAGCCGTCGAAGCCGATCCCCTCTTCGAAAAGCTCCTCGGTGAGCTCCGCCACCGGGATCGAGAAGTGCTGCCAGAGACCGGGGACGTCGATGAAGCGCAGGTCCACGATCTTGGCGCCCTTCTCCTTGGCCAGCTTGATGACATCTTTCGGGGTCATGCGTCGCCTCCTGGCGCGAGGCCCCGGCAGGCGCCGGGGCCCCAATGAGATGGTCGGGACTCCAAGAACATACTGGGATGCCCGAGCAAAATCAAGCGGGTACAGTCGGTTTGGGCTGAGCCTTCATGGCCTCCGCAAACGCCCCGCCGCTCGTGATCCCGTAGCCCGGGCCCTCCAGCGCATAGGCGTTCTCCGAGTGCTGGGAGAGATCGAGCCCCGCGACCTCGTCCTCGTCGGGGACGCGAAGGCCCATGGTCGCGTCGAGGATCTTCAGAATGATCACGGTCCCGAGGAACGCCAGCACCCACGAAGCCAGGATGGCGATGATCTGAGCTCCCATTTGGCTGGGCTCGCCGGCGAAGAGTCCGTTTTTGCCGTCGGGGTTGATCGCCGTGGTCGCGAAGAGGCCGGTGGCCAGCGCTCCCCAGGTCCCCCCCACGCCGTGAACGCCGACCACGTCCAGCGAGTCGTCGTAGCCCACCTTCGTCTTGAGGTTGCAGGCGTTGTAGCAGAGGAACCCCGCGACGGCGCCGATGATGATGGAGGCCAGTGGGGTCACGTAGCCTGAGCCGGGGGGGATGGCCACCAGCCCGGCGACGGCCCCCGACGCGGCGCCCAGCACGGTGGGCTTGCCGCGCATGGCCCACTCCGAGAACATCCAGCCCAGCGCGGCGGACGCGGCGGCGGTATTGGTGACGACGAAGGCGCTCGTCGCAAGCTTGCCGGCGGTCAGAGCGCTGCCGGCATTGAAACCGAACCACCCGAACCAGAGGAGCGCGGCGCCCGCCACCGTCAGGGGCAGGTTATGGGGGCGGATGGGCTCGTGACCGTAGCCCTTCCGCCTGCCGACCACCAGCGCCGCGGCGAGCGCCGACACCCCGGAACTGATGTGCACCACCGTGCCCCCGGCGAAGTCCAGGGCTCCCAGGCTCCCCAGCCACCCCCCCTTGCCCCACACCCAGTGGGCCAGTGGGTCGTAGACGAACGTGGCCCAGGCGAGGGTGAAGACGATGAACGTAGAGAACTTGACGCGCTCGGCGAAGGCGCCGGTGATGAGTGCCGGCGTGATGACGGCGAACATGAGCTGGAAGACCATGAAAGCCTGATGGGGAACCGTATCGCTGTAGGGACCGGGATCGAGCCCGACGCCGCGGAGCCCGATCCACTCCAGGCCGCCGATGACCCCGCCCTTGTCGGGCCCGAAGGCCAGGCTGTACCCCCAGAGCACCCACTGGACCGAGATCAGCGCAAGGATGATGAAGCTCTGCATGATGGTGGCCAGGGCGTTCTTGGGGCGCACCATCCCGCCGTAGAACAGGGCCAGGCCGGGCGCGGTCATGAGGAGCACCAGGGCGGAGGAGGTCAGGAGCCAGGCCGTGTCGCCCGAGTCGATCTTCGGGGCCGGGGGGGCCTGGGCGGCGGCCGCGGGCGACGGGGCCGGCGCCTGCTGCTGGGCCCAGCCCAGCCCGACCGCTGAAACGAAGAGCACGAAAAAGAAGACGGCCAACGTCAGTGTTGAGCCTCGCGCTATCACCACAGCATCCCCTCCCCTGGGCTTAGAGCGCCGCTTCGTCGCGCTCACCCGTGCGGATTCTCACCGCCGTTTCGATCGGGTGCACGAAGATCTTCCCGTCGCCGATGTTGCCCGTCTTGGCGGCCCCGGCCACGACATCCACCACTTTCGAGACCAGGTTATCGGGCACCACCACCTCCACCTTGATCTTGGGGAGGAAGTCCACCGTGTATTCCCCTCCGCGGTACAACTCCGTGTGGCCCTTTTGACGGCCGAAGCCCCGGACCTCGGAGACCGTCATCCCGATCACCCCGATCCCGGTCAGGGCTTCTTTCACATCATCCAGCTTGAACGGCTTGATCACCGCCTCGATCTTTTTCATGACGGTCCCTCCCGTCGGATTGTGAACAGCAACCGCCGTGCCGGTTGCGGGTGACTCCGGAGGGTAAGAATATCAGGAAGTTATCTTGAGCGCAGCGGGGAACCCGCTGCCCACGGATTGGGCAGGCTTCAGATGGATGCTTCCTGGTTGGGCAGGACCGATCGGATGGCCGAGCGAAGTTCCCGCAGGTGCGGGGACTTTTCCACGACTCCGACGCAAGGGGGTGGCAGCGGCGGCGGCCCCCCGGCCGGGAGCACCGCCGTGCAGAGGATCACGGGAACCGTGGAGCCCCTGAGACCCAGTTCGGCCAGGAAGGCCAGGCCGTCCATGCGGGGCATGTTGAGGTCCAGGATGACCAGGTCAGGGGCGAGCGCGTCGAAGAGAACGAGCCCCTCGAAGCCGTCCCGCGCCTCCACGACGTCCCACCTCCCCTCGAACTCGATGCGGTAAAGACTCCGCCACGCCGGGTCGTCGTCGATGACCAGCAGGGTCGCCATGACCGACGCGGGTTGCAAACCTGCTGCCGCGAGCGCGAGGGTGGAAAAACAGAGGCTTAGAAAGCGCGACGCGGCGAATGCCCGTTCGGGAGATAACGCAGTGGTCGGAAGTCCGTCAGTCGGCCGACCCCCTCACCTTTATCCTCTCCCCCCTCACCCCACTCATAATCCCCTCACCTTCATCCTCTCCCCCCCCGAGGGGGAGAGGGCAGGGTGAGGGGGAGAGGAGAAGAGGTGAGGGGATTCGAGTGGGGCAGGGTGAGGGGCGGCGTCAGGTGCGGCGCTGGGGGATCCCGTGCTTCCTCATTTTCGAGTACAAAGTGGGCCGGCGAAGCCCGAGGAGGGCCGCTGCCGCCTGCTTGTTCCAGTTGGTAGACTCCAGCGCACGCAGGATGGAGGCGCGCTCGATCTCCTCCAGGGACCCGGGGAGCGGCCCGGCGCTCACCGACGTGTCGGTCGAGACTCCGAGCGATTCCGGAAGGTCGCCCACGCCGATCTCGGGCCCGCGGGCTACCAGCACGGCCCGCTCGATGGCGTGCTCCAGCTCGCGCACGTTTCCCGGCCACGGATGGGCGAGGAAGCGGCGGTAGGTTTCGGGGCTGAGGGTCTCCACCGCCCGCCCGTGCTTGGCGGTGAAGCGCTGGAGGTAGTGACGGGCGAGGAGGGGGATGTCGCCGGTGCGCTCGCGGAGGGGCGGCAGGGTGATCGTGACGGTGTTGATGCGGAAGTAGAGATCCTGGCGGAGGCGCCCCTCCTTGACGGCGTCCTCGGGCCCGCGGTTGGAGGAAGTGATCAGGCGGAAGTCCACGGGGATCGTCCGCGAGCCCCCGATGCGGCGGACCAGCCGCTCCTCCAGCACCCGCAGGAGCTTGGCCTGGAGGTCCAGGGGCATCTCGGTGATCTCGTCGAGCATGATGGACCCCCGGTGGGCCTCCTCGAGCAGGCCGACCTTGTCGGTGGTCGCCCCCGTGAAGGCGCCCTTGACGTGGCCGAACAGCTCGGACTCGATCAGGTCCTTCGGGAGCGCGGCGCAGTTGATCTTGACCCACGGCCCCTGGCTGCGGGGGCTCCGGGCGTGGATGGCGTCGGCCACCAGCTCCTTGCCGGTGCCGCTCTCGCCCACGATGAGGACGTTGGCGTCGGAGGTCGCGACCGCGTCCATCAGCTCGAAGACCCGCTGCATGGTCGGGGCGCTGCCGAGGATCTCCCCGTAGCCCGACGTCTTCGCCAGGCGCCGCTTGAGATCGGTCGCTTCCGCCACGAGCCAGCGCCGCTCCAGCGCCTTGCCGGCGAGGGAGGTGATCTCCTCCGCGTCGAAGGGCTTGGTCACGAAGTAGAACGCGCCCTCCTTGGTCGCCTCCACCGCCTTGGGAATCGAGCCGTGGGCCGTGATCATGATCACTTCGATCGCGGAATCGCGCCGCTTCAGCTCCCGCAGGACTCCGAGGCCGTCGCCGTCGGGCAGGACCAGGTCCACGATGGCCAGGTGGAAACCGTGGCCGTTGGCGGTCTCCACCGCCTGGGCGACGCTCCCCGCGGTGACCACGGCGTGCCCCTCGGCTTCCAGGACGAGCCGGAGCCCGTCGGCCATCGTGGGTTCGTCGTCAACAACCAGGATGCGTCCCGCTTTCATGGCTGCCTCACCGGCAGGAGCACCCGCACGTGGGTCCCCTGCCCGAGCCGGCTGTCGATCTGGATCTGGCCGCCGTGGAGGTCCACCACGGACCTGGCGATGGCCATGCCCAAACCGGTGCCGTGCGGTTTGGTGGTAAAGAAGAGATCGAAGGCTCGCGAGAGTGTCTCGTCGGACATTCCGCAACCGGTATCCTCGATCGTCACCTGGATCTCGTCGCTCTGATGGGTGACCGCCACGGTCAGCGTCCCCTCGTCGCCCATGGCATCCAGGCCGTTCAGCACGAGGTTCATGAAGACCTTTCTGAGCTCGCGGGGGTCCAACGGCGCGACCGGCACGTCCGCAGCGTACTGCCGCTCGACGCGGATCCGCCTCCCCGCCAGCCGGTCCTGGGCCAGGGAGAGGCAGTCGTCGAGGAGCTGGGCAACATTCACGGGCTCCCGCTTCAACTCGCTCGGGCGGCCGAAGGCCGTGATCTCGGTGACGAGGTCGGAAAGGTGATCGATGGCGCGCCCGATCTTCTGGGCCAGCTCGCCGAGCTCGGGGTCCTGTACGGCCACGAGCCGCTTCTCCAGATGGCGCGCGTAGAGCTTCAGCCCGCCGAGGGGATTCTTCAGCTCGTGGGCGACCTGGGCGGCCATCCGTCCCAAGGCGGCGAGGGCTCCGCTTCGCAGCTGGGAGAGTTCGTGCGCGTTCTTGAGCGCCACCGCGGCCTGGAAGGAGAAGAGGGCCAGGAGCTCGAGGTCCTCCGGGGTGGGAGAAACCCGCTCGGGGCACTCGACCACGAGGGCTCCCATCGGTCCCCCGCGGACCACGAGAGGGGCGGCGAGCGCGACGCGCCCGTCCGTCCCGGTGAGCATCGTGGGCACCCCTTTCTCCACCGCCGCCTGCGCGGCGGCCTGAAGGGGCTCCCACGCCTTGGGCTGGGTCCCGGCGCTGGCCATGGGGATCAACTGGTCCCGCTCGAGCAGAAAGACGACGGAGCGCTCAGCTTCGGTCGCCTCCACCGTGGCCTGGGCCACGGCATCCAGGATCCGCTCCATCACGCCGGACGACGCGAGCGTCTCCCCCACCACCTTGAGCCGGCCGCGGTCGCGGGCCCAGCGACGCTCCGACAGGGCCCGGCCCACCCGGGCGCGCAGTTCCTCCAGATTGAAGGGCTTGGTGAGATAGTCGAAGGCCCCGCGCTGGATCGCCGCCACGGCGTCCTCGATGGAGCCGTGGGCCGTCGTGATGAGCACCGGCAGCCCCGGCAGCCGCTCGCGGGCGGCCTCCATCAGGGCGATCCCGTCCATGGGCTCCATGCGGAGGTCGAAGAGGGCCAGGTCGAATCCCCCGGCGTCCATCGCCGCCAGGGCCTCCCGCGAGCCGCCCACGGCCGTCACCTGGAGCCCCATGGCCTCGAGCCGCATCCCCAGCACCTCGCGGATCCCCGGGTCATCATCGACGACGAGCACGCGCCCCTTCACGGCACCCTCTTAGTGAAAATGATTTTCGCGCCCAAATGCATGTGGCTTCGACGGTAGCACAACGGCTGGGCCAGTGTCACGGAGCTG
>LDXP01000011.1:0-759 GCA_001443385.1 Candidatus Rokubacteria bacterium CSP1-6 | reverse complement strand
CCCGTCCGATCCCGGACGCCACCGGGGGCCGATCGGGCGAACCGGTTCAGTGATTTCTCCTGAAAACTCAATGGCTTTGATGTCTCGGGCGGGACGGCCGCCCCCACTCAATAGTGCAAGCCCAGGGCCGACCGGGGGTCAGGCATGCGTATTTGCGTTACGGGGGCTGGCGGGGGGAGTGGGGGCGATCTGGGTGGCGACCAGCGTGGCAATCAGCTTGCCCCGCTCGTCTCTGACCTTGACCTCGACTACGAGAGTTGTGCGCCCGCGGTGGATGATCTCCGCCTCCGCCGTCAGGGTGCCCTGGCCGGCGTTGCCGACGAGGTTGACGGAAAGCTGGATGGTGAGGGGAAACAGCTCGGGCTTGAGCTCCCCGGTCGGATTGGCCTCCCACATGGCGGCGGCCGTGGCCGTCTCGTCGGCGAAGGCAATGATGGCGCCGGCGTGGAAGCGCCCGGTGAGCTGGGTCAGTTCGGGCTTGAAGGCCAGCTCCGCCCTGGCCTTCCCCTCGCCCGCGCTGACGAAGCGGGTGCCGTGGGCGCCGATCATGGTGCCCCGGGCCCACTCGTTCAGCTTCTGGGCAAAGGCGCGGGGATCGAGCCGCTCAGCGCTCATACCGTTTCCCCAGCAGGTGATAGATGTTCTGGGCTCGGGTCTCCTTGACCAGGAACGCCACCAGCGCGGCCCCGAGAACGAAGAGCACGCAGACGAAGAAGGCGAAGCGGTACGCCTCGAGCGGATAGACGCGCGCGCCCCCTT
>LDXP01000010.1 GCA_001443385.1 Candidatus Rokubacteria bacterium CSP1-6 | reverse complement strand
GCCGTATTGGTCCTGAACTATACCTTCGAGCCGCTCCACTTCACGAATGCCAAGCGGGCCATCACCCTCCTCCTCAGCGGCAAAGCCCAGAGCGTCGAGCCGTCCCCCCGGGTCATCCGCTCCCCCTCCGTGAGCTTCCAGCTCCCGGCGGTGATCCGGCTGGCCGTCTACATCCGGAAGCCCTTCCTGGATCGGGTGGCCTTCAACAAGAAGAACATCCTGCGGCGGGACGGCTACACCTGCCAGTACTGCGCCCGGCGGGGCGAGCGCCTGACGGTGGATCACATCTTCCCGCGCTCGCGGGGCGGGGAGACGACCTGGACGAACGTGGTGGCGGCCTGCCTCCGCTGCAACCTCCGGAAGGGGAACCGCACGCTCGGCGAGGCCGCGATGCTGCTGATCCGGGAGCCGGTGCATCCCCAGTTCCTGTTCTCGGTCCATCTCTTACGTCACCCCCACGCGAACTCCTTCCTCGACTCCTGGCGTAAGTACCTCGTCGCCGTCCCCTCCACCCTCTGAGTCCGGTGTTTCAACTCTCCTCCGAGTTCGAGCCGCGGGGAGACCAGCCCCAGGCGATCGAGCGGTTGGTCCGCCTGATCCGGGACGGGCGCCCGCATGCAGTGCTGCTCGGCGTCACCGGGTCGGGGAAGACGTTCACCGTGGCTTCCGCCATCGCCCGCCTGCAGCGCCCGGCCCTGATCATCTCCCCCAATAAGACCCTGGCGGCGCAGCTCTACAGCGAGTTCAAGGCGTTCTTCCCGGCGGGCGCGGTGGAGTACTTCGTCTCCTACTACGACTACTACCAGCCCGAGGCCTACATCCCTCAGTCGGACACCTACATCGAGAAGGATTCGCTCATCAACGACGAGATCGACCGGATGCGCCACTCGGCGACCCAGGCGCTCTTCGAGCGGCGGGACGTCGTCGTGGTGGCCTCGGTCTCCTGCATCTACGGCATCGGCGCCCCCGAGACCTACCGCGGCATGCACCTGGCGCTCGCCGAGGGCGCTCGGCTCGACCGCGACCGCATGATCCAGCAGCTCGTGGCCATCCAGTACGAGCGCAACGACTACGACTTCCACCGGGGCACCTTCCGCGTGCGGGGGGACGTCGTGGAGGTGTTTCCCGCCTCCGGGGATACGACCGCGCTCAGGATCGAGCTCTTCGGCGACACGGTGGAGGCCATCCACCAGATCGACCCGCTCAAGGGCCAGCGGCTGGCGCGGGTGGGCCAGGTCGCCATCTACCCGGCCAGCCACTACGTGACGCCGGAAGATCAACTGGAGCGCGCGATTGAAGGGATCAAAGAAGAGCTGGCAGAGCGGCTCGAGTTTTTCCGCTCCCAGAACCGATTGCTCGAAGCCCAGCGGCTCGAGCAGCGCACCCTCTTCGACATCGAGATGCTGCGGGAGATCGGCTACTGCCACGGGATCGAGAACTACTCCCGCCACCTGACCGGGCGGAAGCCGGGCGAGCCCCCGCCGACCCTCATGGATTATCTGCTCAAGGACGCGCTGATCATCATCGACGAGAGCCACGTGGCCGTCCCCCAGATCCGGGGCATGTACCACGGGGACCGGTCGCGCAAGGAGACGCTGGTCGAGTACGGCTTCCGGCTTCCCTCGGCCTTCGACAACCGCCCGCTGACCTTCGAGGAGTTCCGGGCGATGACCGGGCAGACCGTGTACGTGTCGGCCACGCCCGCCGCATACGAGCTGAGCCTGGCGGGCGACGCCGTGGCCGAGCAGATCATCCGCCCCACCGGGCTCACGGACCCAGCCGTCAGCGTGCGCCCCGCGACGGAACAAGTGGACGATTTGCTTCACGAGATCAGGGCGCGCGCCGAGCGGGAGGAGCGGGTGCTCGTCACCACCCTCACGAAGCGGATGGCCGAGGATCTCACCGAGTACTACCAGCAGATGGGGCTCCGGGTCCGCTACCTCCACTCCGACATCGACACGCTGGACCGCGTGGAGTTGATCCGCGACCTCCGCCTCGGGAAGTTCGACTGCCTCATCGGCATCAACCTGCTCCGGGAGGGGCTCGACCTCCCCGAGGTCTCGCTGGTCGCCATCCTCGACGCCGACAAGGAGGGCTACCTCCGCTCGGCGACCTCCCTCATCCAGACCGCCGGCCGGGCCGCCCGGAATGTGCGCGGAGAGGTCATCCTGTACGCGGATCGGGTGACGCACTCCATGAAGGTCATGCTGGCCGAGACCGACCGCCGGCGGAAGGTCCAGGAGGAGTACAACCGGACGCACGGGATCACCCCCGAGTCCATCAAGAAGTCGATCCGCGAGCTGCTCCAGACCGTCTGGGAGCGCGACTACTACACCGTGGAGGTCGCGCGGGAGCGGGAGGAGGCCTACGCCTCCACCGAGGCGCTGGAGGCGCGGGTCAAGGAGCTGGAGGCGGCAATGAAGGACGCCGCAAAGCGGTTGGACTTCGAACGGGCCGCGGAGCTGCGCGACCGGGTCAGGGCCTTGAGGAAGCAGGACTTGACGCTCCGGTGAGCGCCGTCACGCTCGAGGCCAAGCGGGAGCGCCTGCCCGATCGGCCCGGCGTCTACCTCTTCAAGGACGCCAAGGGCCAGGTCGTCTACATCGGCAAGGCGGCCTCCCTCCGGAGCCGGGTGCGCTCGTACTTCCAGGAGTCCCGCGCGCGCGAACCCAAGACGGACGCGCTGGTCCGGCAGATCAGGGATCTCGACTTCATCGTCACCGACAACGAGCTCGAGGCCCTGATCCTCGAGTCCAACCTGGTCAAGAAGCACCGCCCCCGGTACAACATCATCCTGCGGGACGACAAGCACTACCCCTTCCTCAAGCTGACCACCAACGAGGACTTTCCCCGCCTCGTGGTCGCCCGCCGGGTCCAGAACGATGGCGCCGCGTACTTCGGACCCTTCTATCCCGCGACGGCGATGCGCGAGACCCTCCGATTGGTCCGGCAGCTGTTCCCCCTCAGAACCTGCCGGATCAAGATCGACGGGGCCCTCGAGCGGCCGTGCATCCAGTACTACATCCACCGCTGCAAGGCGCCGTGCGCGGGCTGGGAGACGAAGGACGGCTACGCCCAGACCGTCAGGGATGTCGAGCGGTTCCTGGAGGGCAAGGACGACGACCTGGCCAAAGTGCTGACCCGCGAGATGGAGGGGGCGGCGGCCGAGATGAAATTCGAGCGGGCCGCCGTGCTGCGCGATCAGATCCAGGCCCTGAACACGGTGAGGGAGCGCCAGAAGATCATCTCCACCGAAGAGGTGGACCAGGACATCCTGGGCGTCGTCCGCCAGGGGAGCGACGCGTGCCTCCAGCTGTTCTTCGTGAGGCGGGGGCGCCTCCTCGGCCGGGAATCGTTCTTCTTCGACCGGGTCTCGGGGTGGAGCGACGGCGAGATCCTGGGGGCCTTCCTCCGGCAGTTCTACGCGAACAACGTCACCCCGCCCCCTGAGATCCTCCTCTCGGAAGAGATTCCCGAAGCCGAGCTCGTCCGCGAGTGGCTGAGCCGGCGGCGGGAGGGGCGGGTGGAGCTCGCGGCGCCCCGGCGCGGCAAGAAGCGCGAGTTCATCCTGATGGCGGAGGAGAACGCCGCCCTGGCCCTCCAGACCCATCTGCTCTCCCGTGACAACCGCCAGCAGGTGATCCAGGAAGACCTCCAGCGGGCGCTGACCCTCCCCGGCCTCCCCAACCGGATCGAGGGCTTCGACATCTCCAATATCCAGGGGCGCGAGGCCGTGGGCTCCATGGTCGTCTGGGAGAACGGGGGGATGAAGAAGGACGACTACAAGCGCTTCAAGATCCGGAGCGTCGAGGGCGCCGACGACTACGCCATGCTCGCCGAGGTCCTGGGGCGCCGCTACGCCCGGGCCCTGGAGGAGGGAGGGGTGCTGCCGGATCTGATCCTCCTCGACGGGGGCCGGGGCCAGCTCAACGTCGGGGCAAAGGTCCTGGAGGACCTCGGCCTCGACTGGATCCCGCTCGCGGCCCTGGCCAAGCGCGAGGAGGAAGTGTTCACGCCCGAGAGCCTCCAGCCGCTCGTCCTCGACCTGACCTCCCCCGGGCTCCTGGCACTCAGGAAAATCCGCGACGAGGCCCACCGCTTCGCGGTCACCTACCACAAAAAGCTCAGGGACCGCCGCACGATCCAGTCGGTGCTGGACCAGATTCCCGGCGTCGGGCCCGCCATCCGGACTACCCTCCTGAAGTCCCTGGGCTCCGCCCGGAGGGTCCGGGCCGCCTCCGTCGCCGAGCTGGCGGCCGTCCCCAAGGTGACCCCGAAGCTCGCCCAGAAGATCTACGCCTTTTTCCACCCCGGGCCCGCGGGAGCGGAGGGGAACTTTCCCGAGAGCCCGGAGGTTAAGGGAGTGAACTCCACGCCGGGAGGGGGTGAATCCAAATGCTGAAGGCTCTTGTGATCGCGATCGCCGCGCTGACGCTGCTGGCCGGGCCCGCCATGGCCGGCCAGTGCCCGCTGCTGATCAAGCAGCTGAACGAGGCGGCCGGCAAGATGAAGGCAGGCGACGCGATGGTGGCGAAGGCCAAGCCCGTCATCGCCGAGGCTCAGAAGCTCCATGATGGCGGCAAGCACGCCGACGCGGTGAAGAAGTGCGAAGAGGCCGCTAAGATTCTCGGGGTCAAGCTGGAGATGAAGAAGTAGGCGAATCCACGACGAAGGGGGGTGAAATCACGATGCGCCGACTCATCACAGGAATCGCCACGGGGGCCCTCGCCCTCGGGCTGATCGCCGGCCCGGCTCTGGCCACCCAGTGCCCCCTGCTGATCAAGCAGATCAACGACGCGGCTGGCAACCGGCTGGATGCAGCCTCCGCCCAGGCCAAGGCGTTGGCCGCCGAAGCGGACGCCCTTCACAAGGCCGGCAAGCATGCCGACTCGGTCAAGAAGGCCGAGGAGGCCGCCAAGGCCATCGGACTCAAGCTCCAGATGAAGTAGCTTCGAAGCAACCCCCGGGGGCCCCGCCTTCAGCAGCGGGCCGGCCCCCGGGAAGCTTTCTTGCGTCCCTCGCCTAAGTGTGGTAAAAATCAGCCCCAATATGCCCCCCCGGGACAGCTTCGCGAGGTTCCGTCGCCCTTCTCTTCGCTCTCACCAGGGCCAGCCAATCGCGGGGGCGGCGCGAAGCGTGCTCCGCAGCCGAAGAGGAGCAGCACTGACGCTGGTCACGCTGGGCGCCGTTCTCGTCCACGCCTATGGCGCGGCGGCGGACTTCACGATCGTCCAGAAGAACAAGCAGTTTTCCGTCCCCAAGATCACGATCAAGCTCGGGGATCGGATCACCTTCGTGAACGGCGACGGCGTGAACCACCACGTGTTCTCCGACACGAAAGGCGCCGAGATCGACCTCCTCCAGCGTCCCGGGCGCTCCGATACGGTGCGCTTCACCCAGCCCGGCACCGTCGAGATCGAGTGCGCCGTCCATCCCGACATGAGACTGGAGGTGCAGGTAAGGCCATAATGGAGGTGGACGCCACCCCGCGCGCTGTGACGAATACCGGCCCACCCGCACGTTGAACCCGTGATGATGCCCTTCGACTTCCTTCGGCGGCGCCTTCGCGTCAAGGTCATCGCGTTGATCGCCGCGATCTTGATCGTCGGCTTCGGCGTCCTCGTGATCGTGAACATCGGGCGCGAGGCCCAGGTCCTCGTGGACGCGAACCAGGAGACCGCCCGGCTCCTCGCCACCTCAATACTCGGAAGCATCCAGAGCGGCATGCTCCAGGCGCGGCCGGACGTCATCCGCCGGCTCGTGCAGGACCTCAAGTCGGAGCTCAAGGACGTCCGTCGGCTCGACGTGTATCGCGCGAACGGCGTGGAGGCGTTCTCTGACCTCGAGACGCTGAACAAGGTGAACGAGCTCGCCAAACTGGACCCGGAGGTGGTCCGGCGCATCTCCCGGATGCGCCGCGAGCCGGGCGAGCGGATCAGCCATCCGCTGTTCACGCGAGCGGTGGAGACCGGCACGCCCCAGGAAACCTACGAGTCGCTCGACGGCGGCCGCGTGCTGACCCTCTTCCGACCCTTGGAGAACCGCAAGAGGTGCCAGGCCTGCCACGGCGAAGACCACCGGGTCCGCGGCGTGGTGCGGATCACCCTCGGGGTCGATAAGCTGGATGCGGAGCTTCGGGCGGCCCGGAACCGGCAGATCGTCATTGCCACGCTGACGATCCTCGGCGTGACGGCCACTGTTATCGTCTTCCTGGGCCGCGTCGTCCTGGAGCCGATCGCCCGGGTCGTGGCCGCCGCTCGGCGAATCGGCGCTGGGGACTTCGACGCGCGGGTGGCGGCGGGGAGGCGGGACGAGATCGGTGAGCTCGGACGGGTCATCAACGACATGGCGGGTCGCCTCGACGCCGCGCGCACCGACCTGGAAGCGCGCAATGCCGAGCTGGCGACCACCTTACACAGCCTCAGGGAGTCGATGGAGAAGGTCGAGCTGCTCGAGCAGATCAAGGGCGAGCTGGCCAAGTTCGTGCCCGAGTCCGTGAAGCGGCTGCTGGAGCAGAACCCGGACGCGCGTGAGCTCGAAAAGCGCGAGGCGGACGTGTCGGTCCTGTTCCTCGACGTGGAAGGCTACACGCGCCTCTCCGAGCAGCTCCCACCCCAGCAGCTCAACCGGATGATCCAGGCCTACTTCTCGAGCTTCCTCGAGATCATCCGGGCCCACCACGGCGACGTCAACGAAACGGCAGGCGACGGGCTCATGGTGATCTTCCAGAGCGAGGGGAACCGCACGCGCCATGCCCAGAACGCTGCGGGCGCGGCCTTCGAGCTCCTCGGCAAGGTCGTCGAGCTCAACCAGGAGTTCGCCGGGGTCTACCCGCCCGTGGCCATCCACGTGGGGATCAACAGCGGCCCGGCGCTGGTCGGCGCAACGAAGCTGGAAGCCAGCGGCGGCGGCCGCTGGACCTTCACCGCATCCGGCCCGACGACAAACCTGGCCGCCCGCGTCGCGGGGCTCACGAAGGGCGGCGAGGTCAAGGTGGGCCCCGAGACGGCCGAGCGGATCAAGCATCAGTACGTGCTCCAGGACGCCGGCGAGCACCAACTCAAGAATGTCTCTCGGCCGGTGCGGGTCTACCGGCTGGTGCCCGCCGGGGTCTACCGGACCGTCGACCCCTGACGCGCTCTCCCGCCCCCGGAAGCTTTCTTGCGTCCCTCGCCTAAGTGTGGTAAAAATCAGCATTAATATGTCCCTCCAGGAAAGCTCCGACCGCTATCCCTTCCGGGAGATCGAAGCCACCTGGCAGAAGGTCTGGGAAGACACCAAGGCCTTCAAGGTGGCGGCCGACCCGGCCCGCCCCAAGTTCTACTGCCTGGAGATGTTTCCCTACCCCTCGGGGCGCATCCACATGGGCCACGTCCGCAACTACGCCATCGGCGACGTGGTGGCGCGCTACAAGACCGTGCGGGGCTTCAACGTGCTGCACCCGATGGGGTGGGACGCGTTCGGGCTGCCCGCCGAGAACTCGGCCATCGAGCACGGCGTCCATCCCGCGGTGTGGACCTACGAGAACATCGAGTACATGCGGGCCCAGCTGAAGAAGATGGGCTGCTCCTACGACTGGGACCGGGAGCTCGCCACCTGCGATCCCGAGTACTACAAGTGGGAGCAGCAGATCTTCGTCCGGATGTTCGAGCGCGGGCTGGCCTACCGCAAGCGCTCCACCGTGAACTGGTGCCCCTCCTGCCAGACGGTGCTGGCCAACGAGCAGGTGGAGGCGGGGCGCTGCTGGCGGTGCGAGGCCGAGGTCGTCCCGAAGGACGTCGAGGGCTGGTTCTTCAAGATCACCGAGTACGCCGAGGAGCTCCTGGCCTGGTGCGATCGCCTCCCGGGCTGGCCCGAGCGGGTCCTCACGATGCAGCGCAACTGGATCGGCAAGTCGGAGGGCGCGGAATTTGTCCTGCCCGTCGTCGGGAGGCCTAGCGTCGCGATCAGGGTGTTCACGACCCGGCCGGACACGTCCTTCGGGATGACCTACGCGGTCCTCGCCCCGGAGCACCCGCTCGTGGACCGGCTGATCACGGACGAGCAGGAGCGAGCCGCGGTGCAGGCGTTCAGCGCCGAGGTGGCCCGGCAGTCTGAAATCGAGCGCCTGGCGGCCGACCGCCCCAAGCGGGGCCTGCGCCTCCGGGCGCGAGGCCTCAACCCCTTCACCGAGGGGGAGATCCCGCTCTTCCTGGCCGACTACGTGCTGATGGGCTACGGCACGGGCGCCATCATGGCGGTCCCGGGGGAGGACCAGCGGGACTGGGACTTCGCCGAGGAGCACAGCCTGCCGATCATCCCGACGGTCGAGCGCCCGCCGGGGTGGGTGGGCGAGGCGTACACAGGCGACGGGATCAAGATCAACTCGGGCTTCCTGAACGGGCTGACGATCGCCGAGGCCAAGAAGAAGGCGATCGAGTGGCTGGCCGCCAAAGGGATCGGCGAGTCCCGGGTCCACTACCGCCTGCGCGACTGGGGGATCAGCCGCCAGCGCTACTGGGGCGCCCCGATCCCCATCGTCTACTGCGACCGCTGCGGCATGCTGCCGGAGCGCGAAGAGCGGTTGCCGGTGATCCTCCCGCGCGACGTCCAGCTTCGGGGCAAGGGCGGCTCGCCGCTGGCCGACGTGGTGTCCTTCGTGAACACGACCTGCCCCCGCTGCGGGGGGAAGGGGCGCCGGGAGACCGACACGATGGACACCTTCGTGGAGTCCTCCTGGTACTTCCTCCGCTACTGCTGCCCGACCTACGCGCGGGGCATGCTCGACCCCGCGGCGGTCGGCTACTGGATGCCCGTGGACCAGTACATCGGCGGGATCGAGCACGCCGTGCTCCACCTCCTCTACTCGCGCTTCTACACCAAGGTGTTGCGCGACCTCGGCCTCGCCAAGCTCGACGAGCCCTTCGTGAATTTATTAACCCAGGGCATGGTCATCAAGGACGGCGCCAAGATGTCGAAGTCCAAGGGAAACGTCGTGGATCCCGACGACCTGATCCGGGCCTTCGGCGCCGACACCGTCCGCCTGTTCTCGCTCTTCGCGGCCCCGCCGGAAAAGGACCTCGACTGGAACGACCGCGGCGTGGAGGGGGCGTCGCGCTTCCTCAACCGCGTCTGGCGCCTCGTCACGGCGCACCTCGAGGAGCTGAAAGGGGTCAATGCGCGGCCCGCGATCGGGGAGTTTTCCGCCGAGGGCCGCAGCTTCCGGCGGACGGTTCACGAGACGATCAAGCGCGTGACCGACGACGTCGAGGACGAGTTCCACTTCAACACGGCGATCAGCGCAATCATGGAGCTGGTCAACGCCCTGTACGCCTTCGAGCCCGCCTCCCAGGACACGATGAGCCGCGAGGAGCGCGGGGCCCTCCTCCGCGAAGCCGTCGAAACGCTGATCCTCCTGCTGGGCCCATTCGCCCCCCACCTGGCGGAGGAGCTCTGGGCCCGCCTGGGCCACACGCAGCGCGTCTTCCGGCAGCCGTGGCCCCAGCCCGATCCCCGGGCGCTGGCCCGCGAAGAAGTCCTCATCGTCGTTCAGGTGGACGGCAAGGTGCGCAGTCGCCTCACCGTCGAGGCCGGCGCCGGGGAAGAGCGAATCCGCGACCAGGCGCTGGCGGACCGGCGGGTCCAGGACTGGCTGGAACGGCGCAAGGTGGAGCGCGTGGTCGTCGTCCCCGGCCGGCTCGTCAACATCGTCACAGCCGCGAAGTGATGGGGTCAGGCATGCGTATTTGCGTTATGACCCGGCTTCTGGCCCTCCTCGCCCTGGCCCTCGTCGTGGCGGGGTGCGGCTATTCGCTCCGCGGGAGCCTGCCGGGGCACATCCGAACCGTGGCCGTCCCCGTGTTCGCCAACAAGACGCAGCAGCCGGCGGTCGAGAACTTCCTGACGCGCGCCGTGATCGAGGCCTTTGTCACGAGCGGCAGGCTCAAGGTGGTGCGGCCGGAGGAGGCCGACTCCATCCTCGAAGGCGAGATCGTCGGCTACCAGTTGGATTCGCTCTCCTACGATCCGCAGGCCAACGTCCGCGAATACCGGTTGACCGTCACGCTGAACCTGCAGTTCCGCGACGTGAGGCAGAACGTCATGCTCTGGCGCCAGGAGAGGGTCCGAGAGAAGGCCGACTTCCGGGTGGTCGGCCAGGTCGCGGCCACGATCAGCAGCGAGGAATCCGCGCTGCGGCTGGCGGCGGTGGACATCGGGCGCGCCATCGTAAACCTGGCCGTCGACCGCTTCTAGGTGCCGTGGCGATAACCGTCGCATCCCGGCGTTCTCGGTCGTCCGCGGTCCTCACCGTACAACCGCGTACGGCTCCGGCCGCCTCCTCCCTCGGGCCTTGGGCTGCTCGGTTCTCACCCCGGCACAGGGACTAGCCGCCGCGGGATGGATTACGGCGGGTTTCTGCGGGAGGTCGAGCGAGGCCGCGTTCCCCTCGTCGCCCTCTTGCATGGCGACGAACCCCGGCTGCTCGACGACGCCCTGGCGAAAGTCAGCCGCGCGCTTTTCTCCGACCCCTCCCTCCTCGCGCTGAACCGCGAGGTGTTCGATGGGGGGGAAGCCCCGGTCGATGAGATCATCCGCGCGGCGCTCACGCTGCCGTCCCTGGCCCCGGCCCGCCTCGTGGTGGTGAAGAGCGCCCAGGCGCTCCCCGCGAAAGCGGCCGGAGCGTTGAGCGAATACGCCCGCGATCCCAGCCCCTACGCGCGGCTCGTCCTCCTCGCCGGCGAATCCCTGGACGCCGGCCACTGGCTCCCCAAAGCCCTGCCGCCCGCCTCGGTGATCGGCGTTCCCCGCCTCACGGGTCGCGGCCTCTTCGCCTGGCTCCAGGCCCGGGCCCGGGAGGAGGGGTACGAGCTGGCGGAGGGGGCGGCTCAGCTGCTGGTCCGCTGGGTGGGGGAGGATCTGACGGCGCTGTCGGGAGAGCTGGAGAAGGCCCTGCTCTTCGCCGGCGCGCGCTCCATCACCGAGGAGCACATCCAGGGGGTGGTCGGCGAGCATCGGGTGCTCAGGACCTTCGAGCTGACCGACGCCGTCGAACGCGGGGAGATCGGCCGCGCCCTGGCGCTCCTGGAGAGCCTGCTCGCGGCGGGCGAGGAACCGCTGGCCATTCTCGGCACGCTCACCCGCCAGGTGAGAACGAGCTGGCAGGTCGGCGAATGGCGGCGGCAGGGGAAGCCGGTCGAGGAGATCGCCGCCCTCCTGCGCCGCCCGTCGTTCGCGGTGCAGGCGCTCTCGGCCCGCGCGGCGGGGCGGCCTGCGGGGGATCTGTCGCGTGCCCTCCGCCGCTGCTGGGAGGTCGAGGGAAAACTGAAGAGCGGCGGGCGCCCGCGCGCCGAGCTGACCGTCCTCGTCGCCGACCTCTGCCGGGCCGGATGAGGCGGGCCCTGGCGGCCGCGTTCGCCCTGCTGGCGGTCGCTCTCCGGCCGGGCACCGGCGAATCGGCGGCGTCGGGTCCTCCACTCCTGGCGGGAGCCCGGGCGGTCGACGTCACGCCGCCCACGGGCGTCGCGCTCGCGGGCTATGGCGGGATGGGCCGGCGCCGGCTCGTCCCCGACCTCCTCAACCGTCACCCCTACGCGTTCTGGTTCAAGCCCTCGAGGGGAGTCCACGATCCCATCGTGGCGCGGGCCCTCGTCCTTCAATCGGGCCCGCGCCGGGTGCTGTGGATCGCCGTGGATCTCATCGGGCCGGACCCGGAGATGGTGTCCGAGCTAAGGGAGCGCCTGGCGGCAATCGGCCTCAGGTACGACGCCGTCATCCTCGCGGCCTCCCACACCCACTCCGGCCCGGGGGGTTTCTCGCGCTCCCGCCTCTTCGGGTTTCTCGCCCTCGACAGCTTCGTGCCGGCGGTCCGCGAGCGCATCCTCCGGGGGATGACGGAGGCGGCGTGGGACGCCGACCGGGCCAAGGTGCCCGCGCGCGTGGGAGTGGGGCGCGGCGAGGTAAGAGACGTGATCCGGAGCCGGGTGGGCCTGCCCCTGGATCCCGAGGTCGGGGTGCTGAAGGTGGTCAGGACCGACGGCCGGCCGATCGCCCTCCTCTGGAATTACGCCATCCACGGAACCCTGCTCGGCAAGCAGAACCTGCTGCTCTCGGGCGACGTCACGGGAGCCGCCTCGCAGGAACTGGAGCGGGCCCTGGGCGTCCCGGCGCTCTACACCAACGGCGCGGTCGGCGACGTGAGCCCGGCGCTGCGTGGCTGGCCCGGCGTGCGCCAGACCGCCGACGCGCTCGCGCGGGAGGTCCTGGCGACGTGGCGGCGAACCCCCGTGGAGCGCGAATCGGCGCTCCGCGCGGTGTCGGATCGCCTGCATCTCCCGCCGCCGCGCCTGTCGCTCAGGAACTGCCTGGGCCGGTGGCTCCCCAGCGGGCTGACCGTCGGGATGGGATGGGGATTCCCCTCGGAAGCCGAACTGGTGGGGGTCGCCGTCGGCGCCAGCGCGTGGGTGACCGTTCCCGGGGAGCTCCAGACCCGCCTCGGCCAGGCCGTGAAGGCCGAGGGGCGCCGGCTCTTCGGCCACGCCTTCATCGTGGGAATCTCGAACGACTACGCCGGCTACTTCCTCGCGCCCGAGGAATACGCCCGGCCGAGCTACATCGCGTGCGCGAGCCTCTACGGGGAAGCGGGGGGGCAGCTCGTGGCGGCACGGGCTACCGAGATCCTCAAGAAGCTTCGGGAGGAGCGCTAGTGGGGGACGAGCTGGCGGGCCAGCGCCGACTTCTTCCGGGCCGCGGTGTTCGGATGGATCACGCCCTTGGAAACGGCCTTGTCCAGAATGCGGATCGCTTCGTGCACGGACGCGGGAGCCGCCGGCGCCTTGGCCCCCACGGCTTCACGGGCCACCTTCACCGCCGACCGGAGGCGCGACCGGATCGCCCGGTTCCGGAGCCGCCGGCGTTCATTCTGCCTCATCCGCTTCTTCGCGGATTTGATGTTGGCCACGTCGAGTGTCCTCCAAGGATCGCGTCTGATCGAACCCGTTCACCCTACCGTCCGGTACTCCACCTGTCAAGGGATTTCTGGCGCCGTGCCGATAACCGTCGCATCTCTGCGTTCTCGGTCGTCGGCGGTCCTCACCGTACAACCGCGTACGCCTCCGGCCGCCTCCTCCCTCGGGCCTTGATCTGCTCGGTTCTCGCCACGGCGAACCGGATGGGGCGGCGTGACGCTCCCTGACCCCGGCGAGAACGGCGGCGCGGCGGCGGCGGTGGAGGCCGGCGTCGTCCGGGCGGTGGGCAGCATCGGCCTCGCCACGCTGACCAGCCGGATCCTGGGATTCGTCCGCGACGTCGTCGTGGCGCGCGCCTTCGGGGCCGGTCCCCTGACCGACGCGTTCTTCGTGGCCTTCCGGATTCCGAATCTGTTCCGCCGGCTGCTGGCCGAGGGGGCGCTGTCCACGGCCTTCATCCCGGTCTTCACCGACTATCTGGCGACCCGGCCGCGCGCCGAATTCAACCGGATGCTGCGCGCCGTGGCGGGAGGCCTGCTGCTGACCCTCTGCGCCGTGTCCGCGGTCGGCGCGTTGCTGGCCCCCTGGCTGGTCGCCGTGATGGCCCCCGGCTTTTCGGCCGTCCCGGAGCAGCTCCGGCTGGCCACCACGCTCACCCGCCTGATGTTCCCGTACCTTATCTTCGTGGGGCTGGCGGCCCTCGCCATGGGAGTGCTCAACGCCCACCGCCGCTTCTTCACCTCCGCGCTGGGGCCGGCGGCCCTCAACGTCGGGATGATCGCCGCGGTGCTCCTCCTCGCGTCCCGCCTCCCCGTCCCGGTGCTGGCGCTCGCCGTCGGCGTCCTCGTGGGCGGGCTCGGGCAATTCGCGATCCAGCTGCCCGAGGTCCGCGCCGCCGGCGCGCCGCTCCGGCCGTCCGCCGAGTTCTCCCACCCGGCGCTCGGCCGGATCGCCCGGCTCCTCGGCCCGACGGTGTTCGGCCTGGCCGCCGTCCAGCTCAACGTCTTCGTGAACACGCTCCTCGCGTCGCTCCTCCCGGGCGGGAGCATCTCCTTCCTCTACTACGCCGACCGGGTGGTGGAGTTCCCGCTCGGCGTGTTCGGGATCGCCGTGGCCAGCGCGTCGCTCCCCGTGATGGCCGAACAGGCCGCGCGACGCGACCTGAGGGGCCTCGGCGAGACGGTGAACTTCGCCCTGCGGCTGTCCTGCTTCGTGGCGGTCCCGGCGTCGGCGGGGCTCTGGCTCCTGCGGGAGCCGATCACGCGCGTGCTCTTCGAGCGCGGACGCTTCGGGGCCGAGGAGACCCAGGCCACCGCCTGGGCCCTGGGCTTCTACGCCCTGGGATTGACCGCGTTCGCCGCGGTGAGGATCGCGGCCCAGGCGTTCTACGCGCTCGGCGACACCCGCACACCCGTCAAGGCGGGGATCGCGGCGGTCGGGTTGAACGTGGCCGTCGCCCTCGCGCTGATGGGGCCGCTCCGGCACGGCGGGCTCGCCCTCGCGGCGTCGGTGTCGGCCGCCGCCAATCTGGCGGTCCTCCTCTGGCTGCTCCGGCAGCGCCTCGGGGTCCTGGGGGGGCGGCGGATGTTGTGGAGCCTCGGGCGGGTGGCGCTCGCGACGGCGGTGATGGCGGCCTGGTGCGGCCTGCTGCTCTGGACGTGGCCGCCGGCCGCCACGCGCGCCCTGGAGGCGGCGTGGCTCATCGCGGCGATCGGCGGGGCGGTGGGGGCGTACGCGGCGGCGAGCCTCGCGCTCCGCAGCGAGGAAGGGCCCGCGCTGCTCGCGCTGGGACGCCGGTTCCCCCGAAAGTTGCCTTCGGGGGCGGGGGATTGATATACTTCGTCGTTGAAGGACTTCGGATGCTCCTGTTCCCCCAGCCGGTGATGGACGCCTCGGCGGCGGTCGGTCATCAGCGAACCGGCCCGAATGCCCGGGGCGTCAGCGTTTTTCCTCATCGCTGATGGACCCCGTGGCCGAGTACCTCGAAGCCCTCCAGACGGAGCGGGGGGCCTCCCCCAACACTCTGTCCGCCTACCGCCGTGACCTGTCGGGGTTCCTCGGATTCCTGCGCCGGCGCGGGACGAGGATCGAGAGCGCGGGCGCCGACCACGTGGCGCGGTATCTGCTGACCCTCCGCCAGGCGGGGCTCGGGCCGCGCAGCGTCGCGCGCCACCTCTCGGCCGTGCGCGGGCTCTACCGCTTCCTCGTGCGGGAAGGGCGCCTCGGGCGTGATCCCACCGAGCACCTGGAAGGGCCGCGGCCGCCGCGGCGGCTGCCGCGCACGCTGTCGCCGAAGGAGGCCGTGGCCCTCGTGGAGTCGCCGACCCTGGACGATCGGGCTGGGATCAGGGACCGGGCCCTCCTCGAACTCCTCTACGCCACCGGGATGCGCGCCTCGGAATGCCTGGCGCTCCGGATCGAGGACCTGAACCTCTCCGCCGGCTACGTCATCCCGACGGGCAAGGGAGACCGGCAGCGGCTGGTTCCCGTGGGGGCCCAGGCCCTCCACTGGGTGCGGGCGTACCTCAAGACGGCGCGGCCGTCGCTGGTGAAGCGCGCCGACCCGGGAACGCTCTTCGTCAACCGCGCGGGCCGGCGGCTCTCCCGCCAGGGGCTCTGGGGAATCATCAAGAAAGCCGCCCGGCGCGCGGGAGTCCGGAGCGCCGTATCGCCGCACACGCTCCGGCACTCCTTCGCCAGCCATCTGCTGGAGCGGGGGGCCGACCTCCGCTCCATCCAGGCCATGCTCGGCCACGCCGACATTTCCACGACCCAGATCTACACCCACCTGCCGTCGGCGGCGGTGCGCGAGATGTACCGTCGCTATCATCCGAGGGCTCGGGTCAGCGCATGAAGGCTGCCGTGCCATCGAGGATCTGTCCCGGGGCCGTTCGAGCGCCGGCTTCGCTGGCGCAACCCTCGGGGGGAGGAATCGGAAGGGGGGCAGAGCCCCCCTCCGAGGAATGATGATGGCGCTCCAGCGGCGGACGTACCCTCAGGTGGACCCGGGCGCCGGCGGGCTCATGCATCGGGCGTACGCCGTCTGCCCGCCTCAGGCCACCGTGAGGCAGGCGCTGGCAGTGCTCCGGCGGCGCCGCCTCCGTCTGCTGGTGACGCGCGAGGGGAATCGAGCGGGAGTCGTCCTGCCCGCCGATCTGAAGGGGGCGAGGGCCCTCGGACTGGAATCGAGGCAGGCGCGCGACGTGGCGCGGTGGGGAAGCCCTGTGGTCACCGCCCGCGAGTCGGAGGTGAGCGTGCGCCGCTTGCTCCTGGAGGGCGCGCCTGCCGTCCTCGTCAGGGAGGGGCGACGAATCGTGGGGGCCGTGGAGGCCTCGATCCCGCCGGCAGCGCCGCCGGCGATCTCGCTCCTGCCCCGACTGGAGCGCGAGCTGCCCGGCCCGACGCTCGACTGTCTCCGCCGGATCGGGGCGTCGGCGGAGGCGATCGGCGCGAGGGCCTATGCGGTGGGAGGCATCGTGAGGGATCTCCTCCTCGGGCGCCGAACCTCCGAGCTCGACATCGCGGTGGAGGGCGACGCCCTCGCTGTGGCCCGCCGCCTGGCCTCGGAGTGGGGCGGCAGCCTGCTGGTCCATCGCGCCTTCGGCACGGCCACGCTGGAGGGCGGGGCGGGGCCGCGGGTGGACATGGCGACGGCGCGTCGCGAGCGGTACCGGGTGCCCGGGGCCCTGCCGATCGTGGGGCCCGCGTCCATCGAGGAGGACCTGCTGCGGCGGGATTTCAGCGTGAACGCGATGGCGGTCGTGCTCGCGCCCCGCGGTTTCGGCCATCTCCTGGACCCGCTCCGCGGCGCAGCCGACCTCGCGCGCCGGCGGCTCCGGATTCTCCACCCGCTCTCCTTCGTGGAGGACCCGACGCGCATCTTCAGGGCCGTCCGGTACCAGTCGCGCCTGGGCCTGACCCTCGAGCCCGGCAGCCGGCGGGCCCTGCGGCTGGCGATCGCCCTGGCGCCGTATCCCGCCCTCTCCGGCCAGCGCCTCGCGGCGGAGCTGGAACTGATCCTGGCCGAGCCCGCGGGCCCGCTGAGCCTGATCGCGCTCGGGCGGTTGGGCGCGATGAAGCTGCTCGATCCGGCGTACCGGTTCTCCCCGCTGGCCGCGCGGAGAGCTGCGGACCTTGCCCGTCTCCTCGAGCGGCTGCGGGGCTACGCCATCGCCTTCGACGCGCTCCCCCTGGGGCTCCTGGCGCTCTTCGGACACTCGCCCCCGGAGGTCGCGCAGCGCTGCCTGAAGCGGCTGGCCCTGTCGGGGGAGCCGCTGGCGCGCCTCACGGCGGCGCTCCGTGACGGGCCGGCTCTCGCCAAGAAGCTCTCCAGGGAACGGAGCGCGCCGCCCAGCGCCCGCGCGGCCCTGATGCGAGGCCGCCCGCTCGAGAGCCTGGCCGGGGCCTGGCTCGCGGGCAGCGCCGTCGCGCGCCGCCAGATCGAGTGGTTCCTCGTCGAGGCGCGGACGGTGCATTCGCTCCTGTCCGGAGACGACCTGCTCGCCTTGGGCGCGCCGCGCGGCCCGAGGATCCGGGACCTCCTGGATCGCCTCCGCGACTGCCGGCTCGACGGGGCAGCGACGACCCGGGAAGAGGAACGGGCGCTGGCGCGCCAATGGCTCGGCTCCGCGAAAGGAGGATGAGGTGCCAATCAAATTCATTTTCGTGACGGGAGGCGTGGTCTCCTCCCTCGGCAAGGGGATCGCCGCCGCCTCCATCGGGGCGCTCCTGGAGGCCCGGGGATTCCGGGTCACCCTCCAGAAGATGGACCCGTACATCAACGTGGACGCCGGGACCATGAGCCCCTACCAGCACGGGGAGGTCTTCGTCACCGACGACGGCGGCGAGACGGACCTCGACCTGGGTCACTACGAGCGCTTCACGAGCGCCCGGATGACCCGGGACCACAACGTCACCACCGGCAAGGTCTACGGGGCCGTCATCGAGAAGGAGCGGCGGGGCGACTACCTCGGCCGGACGGTGCAGGTGATCCCGCACATCACCGACGAGATCAAGGCCTGCATCCGGAAGGTGGCCAAGGACGTGGACGTCGTGGTGGTCGAGATCGGCGGCACGGTGGGCGACATCGAGGGGCTGCCGTTCCTGGAGGCCGTCCGCCAGTTCAAGAAGGACGTGGGACGGGAGAACGTGATCTACGTCCACCTCACGCTGGTGCCGTTCATCCAGGCCGCCGCCGAGCTCAAGACCAAGGCGACCCAGCACTCGGTCAAGGAGCTCCGCGCCATCGGGATCACCCCGGACATCCTCCTCTGCCGCACTGACCGGTATCTTCCACCAGGCATCAAGTCCAAGATCGCCCTCTTCTGCGACGTGGAGGAAGACGCGGTCATCACCGCGAAGGACGTGGAGACCGTGTACGAGGTGCCCCTGGTCTTCCACCATGAGGGCCTGGACGCGAGCATCGTCAAGCTCCTCGGGCTCCCCGATCGCCCCATCGATCTCGCGCGGTGGGAAGCCGTCGTCCGGAAGGTCAAGTCGCCCAGCCGCGAGACCACCATCGGGGTCGTCGGCAAGTACGTGGAGCTCAAGGACTCCTACAAGAGCCTCTCCGAAGCGCTGGCCCACGGCGGGATCGCCAACGAGGCCCGCGTGAACGTGACCTGGGTGGACGCCGAGCAGGTGGAGCGCGACGGCCCCGCCCCGCACTTCCAGGGGATCCACGGCATCCTGGTCCCGGGCGGTTTCGGCGACCGCGGCATCGAGGGGAAGATCCGCTCCATCCGCTACGCCCGCGAGCGCGGAGTGCCCTTCTTCGGCATCTGCCTCGGGATGCAGTGCGCGGTCATCGAGTTCGCCCGGACCGTCTGCGGGCTGACCGACGCCAACTCGTCGGAGTTCAACCCCAGCGCGCGCCACAAGGTCATCGACCTGCTCCCCGAGCAGCGCGCCGTGCGGGCCAAGGGCGGCACCATGCGGTTGGGGCTCTACCCGATCCTGCTCACCGAGGGGAGCGCCGCCTCCCGGGCCTACGGGCAGGGGATCGTCCAGGAGCGCCACCGCCACCGCTTCGAGGTGAACAACGAGTACCTCAAGGACCTGGAAAAGAACGGCCTCCGGGTCTCGGGCCTCTGGGCCGAGAAGCAGCTCGTGGAGATCATCGAGCTCCCCGACCATCCCTGGTTCGTGGCCGGCCAGTTCCACCCGGAGCTGCGCTCCCGGCCGTGGGAGCCGCATCCGCTCTTCGCCGCCTTCATCAAGGCCGCCCTCGCCCACGGAGGGCGTTAGGACCATGCCGGCCGGACGCGCGAGCGGAGGCGGGTCGCGCGAGGTGATCGTCGGAAAGGTCAAGATCGGCGGCGGCAACCCGCTCGTCCTGATCGGCGGGCCCTGCGCCATCGAGGACGAGGCGCACGCCCTCATGCTGGCCGAGCGGCTCGCGCGCGCGGCGGGGGACGCGAAGCTGCCCTTCATCTACAAGTCGTCCTACGACAAGGCCAACCGCTCCTCGGTGAATGCCTACCGGGGCCCGGGCCTCAAGGAGGGGCTCCGCATCCTCCGCCGCGTTCGCGAGGCGGTCGGCTGCCCCGTGCTGTCCGACGTCCACGACGTCTCGGAGGTCGAGCCCGCCGCCCTAGTGCTGGACGTGCTCCAGGTGCCGGCCTTCCTCTGCCGGCAGACCGACCTCGTGCTGGCCTGCGGGCGCACGCGGAAGCCGGTGAACGTGAAGAAGGGACAGTTCCTGTCGCCGCGGGAGATGGGCAACATCGTGGAGAAGCTCCGGTCCACTCAGAACGAGGCGATTCTCCTGACCGAGCGCGGGACGACGTTCGGCTATAATAACCTCGTCGTGGACTTCCGGAGCCTCCAGATCATGCGCGAGTTCGGCTATCCCGTCGTCTTCGACGCGACCCACTCGGTGCAGCTGCCCGGCGGCGAGGGGAACCGGTCGGGCGGCGAGCGAAAGTACGTGCCCGCGCTCGCGCGCGCCGCGGTTGCGGCTGGAATCGACGCATTGTTCATGGAGATCCACGAGAACCCCGACCGCGCGTTCAAGGACGGCCGCCCGCTCTCGGACGGCCCGAACATGCTCCGCCTCGACGACCTCCCGCAGCTCCTGGCGGAGCTCACCGCGATCCGTGCGGCCCTCCGCCGATGAAGCCCGACGACCGGCTGAAGCTGGCCGAGCGCGTCCTGAGGCTGGAGGCCGAGGGAATCCTCGGGCTCCTGCCGCGCCTCGACGCCCGCTTCCTGAAGGCCGTGGACCTCCTCCGCGACTGCCGCGGGCGCGTGATCGTCACCGGCATGGGGAAGTCCGGGCTGGTGGGCCGCAAGGTCGCGGCCACCCTGGCCAGCACCGGGACCCCGGCCTACTTTCTCCACCCGGCCGAAGGCGTCCACGGCGACGTCGGCATGGTGGCCCGCGACGACGTCGTCCTGGCCATCTCCAACTCCGGGGAGACGGACGAGCTGCTGGCGATCCTCCCCCAGCTCAAGCGGCTCGGCGTGCGGCTCATCCTCCTGACGGGGACGCCCGGCTCGACGCTGGCCAAGCAGTCCGACGTGGTCCTCGACGTGAGCGTGGCGGAGGAGGCGTGCCCGATGAACCTGGCCCCCACCTCCAGCACGACGGCGACGCTGGCCCTCGGCGATGCGCTCGCGATGGTCCTGCTCGACCTGAAGGGGCTCAGCCCGGAGGACTACGCGGCGCTCCACCCGCGCGGCGCCCTCGGATGGCGGGCGCTGTTCCGGGTGGCGGACCTGATGCACACGGGGGCGGCGGTGCCCCGGGTCGGCGAGGACGCGCCCATGGCGGAGGTGATCCGGGAGATGACGGAAAAGCGCCTCGGCGTCACGACGGTCGTGGACCCCGCGGGCCGGCTCGTCGGGATCGTCACCGACGGCGACCTCCGCCGCGTCCATCTCAGAGACGTGCCGATCCTGAGCCTCAAGGCGCGGGAGTGCATGACCCGCTCGCCCAAGCTGATCGGACAGGACGAGCTGGCCGCCAAGGCGCTGCAGGTGCTGGAGTCCTTCGCCATCACCAGCCTCGTCATCGTGGATGAGGCCCGCCGCCCCCTGGGGATCATCCACATGCACGATATCCTCCGGGCCAAGATCGTTTGAGGATACCAATGCACGGCTCCGCGCTTGTTCGAGCGCCGGCTTTGCCGGCGCAATCCATGGGGGGAGGAATCGGAAGGGGGGCGGAGCCCCCCTCCGAGGGTGTTTGAGGCCCTCCACCTTACGGGCGCGCGCCCGGGCCCTCCGCCTGCTGGTCCTCGACGTCGACGGCGTCCTGACCGACGGCCGGCTCCTCTACGGCCCGACCGGCGAAGAGCTGAAGGTCTTTCACGTCCAGGACGGACTGGGGATCCAGGCGGCGCAGAACGCCGGGCTCCTCGTCGCCGTGATCTCGAGCCGGGCATCGCCGGCGGTCTCGCGGCGCATGGCCGACCTCGGCGTGCTCGAGGTGCATCAGGGCGCGAGGGACAAAGCCGCAGTGCTCGACGGATTGCTCCGCCGGCGGGGTGTCGGGCTCAAGGAAACCGCCTGCATGGGGGATGACCTCCCCGACCTTCCCCTTCTGACCAAAGTGGGCCTGGCGCTGGCCCCGTCCAATGCCGCCGCCGAAGTGAAGCGGGTCGCCCACTGGGTGGGGCGCCGGAGTGGCGGCGCGGGCGCGGTTCGAGAGGCCGTCGAAGCCATCCTCAAGGCCCGTGGGGCCTGGCCCCCGGCCTGACCAGCCAACGTTCTTTATCCTTGCCTGGATGGGCCACCTGGTATTAGACTTGCATACGGTATGGCTCTCTCCGCCCGACGCCTCTCAGGTTGGATCCTCACAGGGGTCAGGTTTTCGCCCTCTTCGTCGTGGGGGTCCTCGTCATCCGGGGATACCTGGCCCACGAATCCGGCGACCTTGCCCCGAGCAAGGCCGACTACCGCATCAAAGAGGTCCGCCTCCAGGAGCAGCAAAGCGCCAGGCTCCAGTGGCGGCTCGTAGCCGACCAGGCGGAGGTCTTCTCGCGGGAGGGCAAGACCGTCCTGCGGAAGGTCACCATCACGATCGAGGAGCCGGACCGGACCTGGACGGTCACCGGCGACGAGGGCGACCTCCACGATGCCACGAAGGACGTGGAGATCCGCAAGAACGTCGTGCTCACCGGGAGCGACGGGCTCCGGCTCGAGACTAATACCCTGCGCTGGCAGGCCAAGGAGCGGCGCGTCTGGACCAACGACCCGGTGACGATCTTCCGGGACGGCGCCGTCATCCAGGGGCAGGGGCTCGAGGCCTGGATGGCCGACGAGCGCACGCAGGTGAAGGGGCGCCTCCGGGCCACCTTCGCCGAGCGACCCCCGGGGCGATCGCGGTGAGGGGGACGCGCGTCCTCGCTGTGGCGCTGGCGGCAACCCTCATTGGGGGGAGCGCTCTTCTGTTCCCCCCCGACGCCCTGGCCCAGCCCGCCAAGCCCAAGAAGCCCGCGGCCCGGAGCGACGCGCCCGCGCCCAAGCCGGAGGAAGACGAGAAGAACCAGCCGGTCACCGTGGACGCGGACCAGATGGAGAGCATGCAGAAGGAAGGCCTCGTCATCTTCACCGGCAACGTGGTGGCGCGCCAGAACAATTCGGTCCAGTACGCCGACCGGACGGAGGTCTACCTGGACCCGAAGGGCGACCGCATCATCCGGACGGTCTCGGTGGGCAACGTCAGGATCATCACCAAGGACTGCCGCATCGGCACCGCGAAGCGGGCCGAATACTACGACGCCGAGCAGCGCGTGGTGCTCATCGGCACCGCCCGGGTGTGGCAGGAGGACAACGTCGTGACGGGCGACCGGATCACGATCTACCTGGCCGAGGAGCGGAGCGTCGTCCAGAGCGGCAACCAGGAGCGCGTGAAAGCCGTCTTCTACCCCAAGTCCCCGGACGGCCGGAAGAGCGACAGACCGAAGGTGTCGGGCCCCTTCCCGTGCCCGTGAGCCGACCATGGAAGGCTTGATCGCCCAGGGGTTGCTCAAGCGCTTCGGCCCTCGCCGGGTCGTGGATACCGTGAGCTTCGACATCCAGCGGGGCGAGGTGGTCGGCCTCCTCGGACCGAACGGGGCCGGGAAGACCACCTCCTTCTACATGATGGTGGGCCTGCTGAAGCCCGACGGCGGGGGGATCTTCCTCGAGGGCGAGGAGATCACCGATCTCCCGATGTACAAGCGCTGCCGCATGGGCATCGGCTACCTCCCGCAGGAATCCTCCGTGTTCAGGAAGCTGACGGTCGAGGAAAACCTGCTGGCCATCCTCGAGACCCTGGATCTCTCGCACAGCGAGCGGGTCGATCGGCTGCGCGAGCTGCTGCAGGAGCTGGACCTGGCCCCGCTGGCCCGCCACAAGGCCTTCACGCTGTCGGGCGGCGAGCGGCGGCGCCTCGAGATCACCCGCGCCCTGATCACCTCCCCCCGCTACCTGCTCCTCGACGAGCCGTTCACCGGGATCGACCCCATTGCCATCGGCGACATCCAGGAGATCGTCGCGCGGCTGCGGGAGCGGGGCATCGGCATCCTCATCACCGACCACAACGTGAGAGAAACGCTCGCGATCACCGATCGCGCGTACGTCCTGTACGACGGCAAGATCCTCGTGTCGGGCACCGCCATGGAACTGGCCCAGAACCCCACCGCCCGGGAGATTTACCTGGGCGAGAAGTTCTCCCTCTAGGGCCCAGGGGAGGACGATCCCGATGTCCCCCGAGGTGCGGCTCTCTCTCCGGCAAACCCAGCGGGTCGTCATGACCCCGCTCCTGCAGCAGGCAATCCAGCTCCTCCAGCTGTCCACGCTCGAGCTCCAGGAGCTGGTCCAGAAGGAGCTACTCGAGAACCCGCTGCTGGAGGAGCAGCCCCCCGACGGGGCCGAGGGCGCCGACGGCGCTGCCGAGGGGTCGAGCCCCGCTCCCGCCGCGACGGCGCCCACGTCCGAGGCCCCGGCCGGTGATGGGCCCTCCCTCGAGCCCGCCCAGACGGACGTCCTGCCCTTCGATCTCACGGCCGCGATCTTCGACTATCCGGAAGAGCCCACCCTCGTGCAGCAGGAGGACCGGGAGGAGCCCCCCTTCGAGAACCTGACCCGCAACGACTCCTCTCTGGCGGACCATCTGGACGACCAGCTCCGGATGGTCTCCGACGACCCGCGCGTCCGGGCCATCGGGGAGGCCATCATCGGCAACATCGACGAGGACGGCTACCTGCGGGTCCCCTGGACCTGCTCGTGCGGCACGCCCAACCCCAGGGATCGCCGCCAGTGCGCGGAGTGCCGCGCGGAGCATGCGGACTCCGAGCTCGCGGACCTCGCCAAGGGCACCGGGGCGACCGTCGAGGAGGTGGAACGGGTGCTGGCCCTCGTCCAGTCCTTCGACCCGCCGGGGATCGCCGCCCGCACGCCCCAGGAGTGCCTGCTGCTCCAGCTCCGCGCCGACCCCATGCCCGATCCCGTGGCGGTGGAGATCGTCGAGCAGCACTTCGAGGCCCTGGAGCGCCACCGCTACCTGGACATCTCCAAAGCGCTCCGGCTCCCGATCGAGCGGATCATGGAGGCCGTGGAGGAGATCCAGGCCCTCGAGCCGAAGCCCGGCCGGCGGTTCGGCGCGCCGGACACGCGCTACATCACGCCGGACGTCTTCGTCCACAAGATGGGGGACGACTACACCATCGTGCTGAACGAGGACGGCATCCCGCGCCTCCGCGTCAACTCCCTCTACCGGACCCTGCTGCGCGGCTCGGGGCAGGAGGCCAAGCAGTACGTGGAGCAGAAGCTCCGCTCCGCGATCTGGCTCATCAAGAGCGTGCACCAGCGCCAGCGGACCCTCTACCGCGTCACCGAGAGCATCGTGAAGTTCCAGCGCGAGTTCCTCGACAAGGGGCTCCCCTGCCTCCGGCCGCTGTCCCTCCGCGACGTGGGGGAGGACATCGGCATGCACGAGTCCACCATCAGCCGCGTGACCACGAACAAGTACGTGCAGACCCCCCAGGGGCTCTTCGAGCTCAAGTACTTCTTCCACAGCGGGATCGCCACCGGCGCCGGGGACATGGTCTCCTCCCTGTCGGTCAAGAAGATGATCAGCGACCTGCTGGAGGCAGAGGACGCGGCCAAGCCGCTCTCGGACCAGGAGATCGCCCAGGTCCTGAAGGGACGGGGCCTCGTCATCGCCCGCCGCACGGTGGCCAAGTACCGGGAGGAGCTCGCGATCCTCCCCTCCCATCGCCGGCGCCTGGCCCCCAAGAAGCGCTGAGGATGCGCTGCATCATCAGCGGCCACGGCGTCGCGGTCACCCCGGCCTTCCGCCAGATGGTGGAGCGGAAGGTCGGCAAGCTCCCGCGGATCCTCCCGAAGATCATCGAGGCCAAGGTCATGCTGTCGGCCGAGAAGTACCGCCGCACAGCGCACATCACGCTCGTCGCGAAGCGTCGGATTTTCAGCAGCGAGGAGACCGCCGGCGATCTCGCGGCGGCCGTGGATCTCGCCGTGGACGCGCTCACGCGGCAGGTGCGGCAGGTCAAGGACCGACTGCGCCAGCGCAAGCCCCGGGCCTCCCGCCGGCGCCCGGGCCCCCGGCCGGAGGCCGGAGAGCCGCGGCTGCCCGGGGAAGGGGAGGCCGCGCCGCCGCTGGTGGTGGAGTCCCGGCGCGTCGCCGCCAAGCCCATGTCCGTCGAAGAGGCGGTGATGCAGCTCGGGCTCCGGGACGACCAGTTCCTGGTGTTCACCAACGCCGCGACCGAGACGGTCAACGTCCTCTACCGCCGGAAGAACGGCGGGCTGGGCCTGATCGAGCCCGTCGCGTAGCGCCGGCGCTGACGGATGGGCGAGAAGCCGAGTTTCGTCATCATCACCGGCCTCAGCGGGGCGGGGAAGAGCTACGCCATCAAGTGCTTCGAGGACATGGGCTACTTCTGCGTGGATAACCTGCCGACCACGCTCATCCCGACCTTCGCCGCGCTCTGCGCCCAGTCCACCCGCGAAATCCGGCGGATCGCCCTTGGCGTGGATGTGCGGGAGCGGGAATACCTCGCCCACCTCGTCGAGACCCTCCAGGAGCTGAAGCAGAGGGGCTACCCCACGGAGGTGCTGTTCCTCGAAGCGGGGGACGAGTCGCTCGTCCGCCGCTACCACGAGACCCGCCGGCGGCACCCGCTCGCGGCGGACGGCAATGTCCTCGACGGGATCCGGGCCGAGCGGAAGGCGATGGCCAACGTCCGGGAGATCGCCGACCGGATCGTGGACACCTCGGGCCTGACCGTCCACCAGCTCAAGGAGCTGCTGGTGGATTTCTACGGGGAGACGAAGAGCCGGGGCGCCCTGACGGTGTCGCTGGTCTCCTTCGGCTACAAGCACGGGATCCCGTACGACTCGGACCTGGTCTTCGACGTCCGCTTCCTCCCCAACCCCCACTTCGTGGACGCGCTGCGCCTCCTCGACGGGCAAGACCCGGCGGTGAGGGACTTCGTGCTCAAGCACGGGGAAAGCCGCGAGCTGCTGGACCGGCTCAAGGACCTGCTCGCTTTCCTGCTGCCGTTCTACCAGCGCGAGGGGAAAGCCTACCTGACCGTCGCCGTCGGATGCACCGGAGGGCGGCACCGGTCGGTGGTCCTCGTCGAAGAGCTCCGCCCGTTCCTCGAGGCCCGGGGGTTTCCGCCCGCCGTCACCCACCGGGACCTGGACCGTGAGTGATCGCCTCCGGGAGCCGAGCGCGCCCGGTCCGCTGACCTTTCTCTTCGGGATCCACAACCACCAGCCGGCGGCAAACTTCGACGGGGTCATCCGCGAGGCCACGGACCGCGCCTACCATCCCGTTCTGGCCCTCCTCGAGCAGTTCCCCGGGCTCCTGCTGACCGTGCACACGTCCGGCGCGCTCCTCCTCTGGCTGAAGGACAAGGCGCCGCGGACGTTCGACCTGCTGGGGAGGCTGGCGGCGCGGGGGCAGGTGGAGCTGCTGACGGGCGGCTTCTACGAGCCGATCCTCCCCGTCCTGCCCGACTGGGACAAGGTGGGCCAGATCCAAGAGCTCACCGGGTTCATCCGGCGCGAGTTCGGCGTGAGCCCGCGGGGCATGTGGCTGGCTGAGCGGGTCTGGGAGCCCCACCTGCCGAAGGCGCTCCGGGAGGCGGGAGTCGAGTACGTCCTGGTGGACGACAGTCATTTCGCTCTGGCCGGGATGAACCCGGATAGCCTGGACGGCTACTACCTCACCGAGGAGCAGGGCCTCACGCTGGCCGTGTTCCCGATCAGCCAGCGCCTCCGCTATCTGGTTCCCTTCGCCGAGCCGGCCGACGCCCTCGCCTACCTCGCCGACCGGCGGGAGACGGCGGCAAGCCTGACGCTGGTGGACGACGGGGAGAAGTTCGGCGTCTGGCCCGGCACCCACCGCCGCTGTCACGAGGAGAGATGGCTCGGGCGCTTCTTCGAGGCTCTGCTCGGGGCCTCCTGGCTCGAACTCTCCACCCCGTCGAAGTACCTCGACAGCCACGCGCCGCGCGGCCGGATCTATCTCCCCACTGGGGCCTACCGGGAGATGGGGGAGTGGGCGCTCCCCGCCGACGCCGGCCGCGAGCTCGAGGAGGCCAAGCACCGGGTCCAGGCGCTGCCCGACGGGGAAAAGCTCGGCACGCTCCTCCGCGGCGGCTTCTGGCGGAACTTCCTCGTGAAGTATCCGGAGGTGAACGACCTCCACTGGGCCATGCTGCGGCTCTCCCGCGCGCTCCACGACGCTCTGGCCCGCCGCCCGCGCGACCCGAGGCTCCTCGAGGCCCGGAGGCATCTCTGGCGCGGCCAGGGCAACGACGCCTACTGGCACGGGATATTCGGCGGGTGCTATCTCCCCCATCTGCGCCGTGGCGCGCGTCAGGCCCTGCTCGAGGCCGAGCGGGTGCTGGGCGAGGTCCTGAAGGGACCGCGCCTCGGGTGGAGCCGCGGGGATCTCAACGGCGACGGGCTGACCGAGCTGCGCCTCCGGACCCCGGCACTGGCGCTGACCCTCCACCCCGCAGCGGGCGGCAGCGTCACCGAGCTCGCGTACCTGCCCAGGGCGCTGGATCTGGGCGATGTGCTGGCCCGCCGGCCGGAGGCATACCACGCGCGGGTCAAGGCCGCGGCGGCTCAGGGGAGCGAGGAGGCCGTGAGGACGATTCACGAGCGGCTGGAGGTCAAAGAGGCCGGGCTTTCCGAGCTCCTCGTGTACGACCGGTTCCGCCGGGCCTCTCTCCTGGACGGCCTGTTTCCCGAATCCGGAGACCTGGATCCGCTCCACCCCTGGGACCTCGCGGACCTGACCCTGGCGGATCAGGCGATGGAGCATCGGATCCGGAGCGGTCCCGGCAGACTGACCGTCGTCTTTTCGGCCACAAATCCCGCAGGATGGCCCCTCCGGGTTGAGAAAACGGTGACGGTCCTGGAGCGGCGCCCGGAGCTCTCCGTGACCTACCGCCTCGCCTGGAAGGGAACCCGACGCCTCACCGGACGCTGGGCGGTCCAGTGGAACCTGGCCCTCACCGGGGGAGAAAGTCCCGAGCGGTACTACGATCTCCCCGGCCGCCCGGCCTTCCGCAGTCGAGGGGCCGCCCGGGACCGGACCGGCATCGGGCTCGTGGACGAGTGGATGGCGCTCGCCGCCACGCTCCGCTGGGAGCGACCGGCCGTGGTCGGGTGGGCTCCCGTGGAAACGGTCTCGCTCTCCGAAGCCGGCCTCGAGCGGATCTTCCAGGGCTCGTCCCTGCTCCTGGCGTGGCCGCTCGCCCTCGATCCGGGCGAAGCCTGGGAGGCGCGCGTGAGCCTGACGCTTCAGAATCGGGCCAATTCTCCTTGAGGCCCTCCGGACGATGTGCTAAAGTGCGGATTTCAGAGGCAGGGCGAGAATTCCAACGGGAGGAGTGACATGGCGCAGGCCGAACACCTCTTCACCTCCGAGTCGGTGACCGAGGGGCACCCGGACAAGATCGCCGACCAGATCTCGGACGCGGTGCTCGATGCGATCATCGCTCAGGATCCCACGGGCCGCGTCGCGTGCGAGTGCCTCCTCACCACCGGCCTCGTGGTGGTGGCGGGGGAGATCACGACCTCCTGTTACGTGGACATCCCGCGGATCGCCCGTGAGACGATCAAAGAGGTGGGCTACACCCGCGCCAAGTACGGCTTCGACTACGAGACCTGCGGCGTCATCACGGCGATCGACGAGCAGTCGTCGGACATCGCCATGGGCGTGGACGCACTTGGCGCGGGGGATCAGGGGCTCATGTTCGGCTACGCGTGCCGGGAGACCCCGGAGCTGATGCCGCTCCCGATCATGCTCGCCCACGGGCTCGTCCGGCGGCTCAGCGAGGCGCGGCGCACGGGCGTCCTGGAGTACCTCAGACCGGACGGCAAGAGCCAGGTCACCGTCCGGTACGTGGACGGCAAGCCACGCTCGCTGGAAACGGTGGTCGTCTCGGCGCAGCACAGCCCCGACGTCACCCTCCAGCAGATCCGCGAGGACATCGTCCAGCACGTCATCCTGCCGACGATCCCGGCCGAGCTCATGGATACCAAGCGTTGCGTCTTCCACATCAACCCCACGGGGCGCTTCGTCACGGGAGGCCCGATGGGGGACACGGGGCTCACCGGCAGAAAGATCATCGTGGACACCTACGGCGGCTCGTGCCCCCACGGGGGCGGCGCGTTCTCGGGCAAGGATCCCACGAAGGTGGACCGGTCCGCCTGCTACATGGCCCGGCACATCGCAAAGAACATCGTCGCCGCCGGCCTCGCCGAGCGGGTCCAGGTCCAGGTCGCCTACGCCATCGGCGTCGCCGATCCGGTCTCGGTCATGGTGGACTCCTTCGGGACGGGCAAGGTCCCCAACACCAGGCTCCAGGAGATGATCCGGCGGCACTTCGACCTGACGCCGGCGGGGATCATCAAGTACCTGGGCCTGCGCCGGCCGATCTTCAAGAAGACGGCGGCGTACGGGCACTTCGGCCGCAACGAGCCCGAGTTCACCTGGGAGCGCACCGACCGCGTGAAAGACCTCAGGGACGACGCCGGCAAGTGACGGACCACGACGCGAAGGACCTCTCCCTGGCCGCCGCGGGACGGCTCCGCGTCGAGTGGGCGGAGCACTCGATGCCCGTCCTCCGCCAGATCCGCGAGCGGTTCGCCAAGGAGCAGCCGCTGGCGGGCATCCGGGTGGGGGCCTGCCTTCACGTCACGACGGAAACCGCTGTCCTCATGACGACCTTGAAGGCCGGCGGGGCGCGGGTCGCCCTCTGCGCCAGCAACCCGCTGTCCACCCAGGACGACGTGGCCGCGGCCCTGGTCAAGGAGTTCGACACCCCCGTCTTCGCCCAGAAGGGGGAGGACACCGCCCGCTACTACCGCCACATCCAGGCCGTCCTCGCCATCAACCCGCAGATCACGATGGACGACGGGGCCGACCTGATCACCACGCTCCACGGCGCGGAACGCCAGCGGCTCCCCGGCATCATCGGGGGCACCGAGGAGACGACCACCGGGGTCATCCGGCTCCGGGCCATGGAGCGGGACGGCGTGCTCGCGTATCCGATCATCGCCGTCAACGACGCCGACACCAAGCACCTCTTCGACAACCGCTACGGCACCGGGCAGTCCACCATCGACGGGATCCTCCGCGCCACGAACACCCTGCTGGCGGGGAAGATCATCGTGGTCTCGGGCTACGGGATGTGCGGCCGGGGCGTGGCGTCGCGCGCCCGCGGCATGGGCGCCCAGGTCGTGATCACGGAGGTGGATGCCCTGCGGGCGCTCGAAGCGGTGATGGAAGGGTATCAGGTGCTGCCGATGAGCCGCGCCGCTGAGGTCGGGGATCTCTTCGTCACGGTGACGGGGAACACGAGCGTGATCAGGAAGGAGCACTTTCCCCGCATGAAGGACGGTGCCATCCTCGCCAACTCGGGCCACTTCAACGTCGAGATCGACCTCGAGGCCCTCGGGGCCCTGAGCCGCTCGCGCCGGGCAGTGCGCCCGTTTGTCGAGGAATTCGTCCTGCCGGGAGACCGCCGCATCTACGTCCTGGGCGAGGGGCGCCTGATCAACCTGGCCGCCGCCGAAGGGCATCCCGCCGCGGTCATGGATATGAGCTTCGCCAACCAGGCCCTCTCGGCGGAGCACCTCGTCAAGCAGGGCCGGGCCCTCGAAAAACGGGTGTACGGCGTCCCCCGCGAGATCGACCGGGAAATCGCCCGGCTGAAGCTCGCCTCGATGGACATCCAGGTGGACGAGATGACCCCGGACCAGGAGACGTACCTGTCTTCCTGGACCCACGGCACCTGATCCCGAGCGGGCGCTCCGCCTGGGAATCGCCTCGTCCTGAGAGAGAGAGACAATGGCCAAGCCCAGACTCATTCTCTGGCTCCTGCTGATCGTCGGCGCCCTGGCCCTCGTGGGCCAGGCCGTCCCCCTCTACACAGACTGGCTCTGGTTCCAGGAGGTGGGATACGCCGGGGTCTTCGTCACCATCCTCAGCCTGCGCGGCTGGCTCTTCATCGGGGTGGGCCTCGGGACCTTCCTCTTCCTCTACCTGAACCTGACCTTGGCCGCGCGCACCGCGCGGCCGGACGCGCTCTGGGAGCTCGAGGATCAGCTGGGCCTTCCCAGCCGCGCGGTGCTGGAGCCGCTCATCCGGCGCCTCCTGCTCCCGGTCCTGGCGGTCGTCTCCTTCTTCTCGGGGGTCTCGGCGAGCGGCAACTGGGAGACGGTGCTGGAGTATTTCAACGCCACGCCCTTCGACACCACCGACCCGCTCTTCAACCGCGATCTGTCCTTTTACGTGTTCACGCTCCCGTTCTGGCGGCTCCTCTACGGCTGGGCCATGCTCCTCCTCACCGCCACCATGGGGCTGGGCCTCGCGCTCTACGTCCTCCAGCGGAGCCTGGTGCTGACCGCCCGGGGGCCGCGCCTGGCCGCGGGCGCCCGGGCACACCTCCTGCTCCTGGGGACGGCGCTCCTCGGGTTCAAGGCCTGGGGCTTCTGGCTCGACCGCTTTGACCTCCTGTTCTCTCCCCGGGGGGTGGTGTTCGGCGCCTCCTACTCGGACGTGAACGCCTCGCTTCCGGTCCTCGGGATCCTGGCGGCGCTGGCGCTCCTCTGCGCCGCGGCTTGTCTCTTTCAGGTCTGGCGCCCCGGGTGGCGCTTCCTCGCGGCGGGCCTGGTGGTCCTCGCGGCCATGTGGGTGGGCGGCCTGGGCGCGTACCCGGCGCTCCTGCAGCGCTTCAGGGTGACGCCCAACGAGCTGGTCGCCGAGGGGCCCTACATCATCCACAACATCCGGATGACCCGGAAGGCCTTCGGCCTGGAGCGGATCGAAGAGAAGGACTTTCCTGCGGAGGAGAACCTGACCGCCGCGGCGCTGGAGCGGAACAACCCCACGATCAAGAACATCCGGCTCTGGGACCACCGCCCGCTCCTCGTCACCTTCGGGCAGCTCCAGGAGATCCGGACCTACTACAAGTTCACGGACGTGGACAACGACCGCTACCTCATCGGCGGCGAGTACCGGCAGATCATGCTCTCCCCCCGCGAGCTTTCCTACCGGCACCTGCCGAGCCGGATCTGGATCAACGAGCACCTGACCTACACCCACGGCTATGGGGTGATCGTCGGGCCGGTGAACCGGATCAGCCCCGAGGGGTTGCCGGAGTTCTTCGTCAAGGACATCCCGCCCGTGTCCACGGGCTTCCCCAAGATCACGCGCCCGGAGATCTACTACGGCGAGATCTCCAACGACTACGTCTTCGTCCGCACCAAGTCCCAGGAGCTGGACTACCCGGCGGGGGACCAGAACGTCTACACGCGCTACGCGGGGCGGGGCGGGATCCCCGTGACCTCGTTCCTGACCAAGCTGGCCTTCGCCATCCGCTTCGGCGAGATCAAGATCGTGCTCTCCGACGACCTGACCGGCGAGAGCCGGATCATGATCCACCGGGAGGTCGCCAAGCGGGTGCGTCAGATCGCGCCATTTCTCCGCTTCGACCGGGATCCGTATCTCGTCATCACCGACGACGGCCGGCTCGTCTGGATGATCGACGGGTACACGGTGAGCGACCGGTATCCCTACTCGCAGCCCGTGCGCGACCTCGGCAATTACATCCGCAATTCGGTGAAGGCCACGGTGGACGCCTACCACGGGACGGTGACGTTCTACCTGGCGGACCCGGCCGACCCCATCATCCGCACCTACGCTCGCGCCTTCCCGGGGCTCTTCAAGCCCCTCGGCGACATGCCCGCGGATCTCCAGCGCCACATCCGCTATCCGGAGGACCTCTTCTCGATCCAGGCGAAGATGTTCGCCACGTATCACATGGAAGACCCCCAGGTGTTCTACAACAAGGAGGACCTCTGGGCGATTCCACGGCGCACGGTGGAGGGGCGGGACCGGGAGATGGAACCCTATTACACGATCATGCGCCTGCCCGGCGAGAAGAAGGAGGAGTTCATCCTCCTCACCCTCTTCAACCCGAGCCGCCGGGACAACATGATCGCGTGGCTGGCCGCGCGCACGGACCCACCGAACTACGGACGCCTGGTCGTCTACAACTTCCCCAAGGCCAAGCTCGTGTACGGACCGAGGCAGATCGACGCCCGCATCGACCAGGACCCGAACTTCTCCCAGCAGCTCTCGCTCTGGAACCAGCGAGGCTCCGTGACGCTCCGGGGCTCGCTCCTGGCGATCCCCATCGACCAGTCGCTGATCTACGTCCAGCCGCTGTACCTGGCCGCGTCCGAGCAGGGCGCGTTGCCCGAGCTCAGGCGGGTGTTCGTGGCCTACGGCAACCAGATCGCCATGGAGCCGACGCTGGAGCAGTCCCTCCAGCGGATCTTCGGCGGTCGGGCCCGCGTCGAAGACGGGCCCCGCCCCGCGCCCGCGGCCGGACCGCCGGCGGTGGGCGACGCCCTTCGAGGGGTGGCGCAGCGGGCCTGGGAAGCCTGGAGCCGCGCCCAGGAGGCGCTCCGCCGCGGCGACTGGTCCGCCTACGGCGAGGAGCAGCGCCGCCTCGAGCAAGCGCTGAGGGAATTCCGCGAGCGCTCCGGCAGGTAGCGCTTTCACCGGCGCGGCCGGACTCCCCGGCGCTCGTCGTGACGATGATCTACACGCACGCCCTGAACCGGGGCCCGAGCGCGGTCCGTAGCCCAGCTGATCGGATGTTCCATCCGTGACCCACCCGATGGCTAGAGATCGCAGGCGCGTCGCGTTAGGCTGCAACGCCACGTTTCCTCTCAAGTCAGAGTTAAGAAAAGTGACCGAGCGATTTTGGGATGGCATGAACCCGGCGGCGGGCGCATGAGGCTTGCGGGTCGTGCCGCTTGGGTGCGAGCGCCTGCCGCGAGTTATGCGGATCATTAGGCTCTGTGGGGAAGATGCAGGGCAATTGGAGTGACCCGGGTAGAATGATCCTTATCCTTCGAAATCGCCCCAGCAAGGAGGAGTTGGCGGGGATGCTCGAAAATCTCGGGCTCTACGTTAAGCTCGCCGTAGACGTTCGTAGGGGCGTAGCTGCCGGTGGAGGAGCGCTGCACGCTGACTGTGAGGCGGTGCTTCGTGAGGATGGTAGCGAGCAGGAGGACATATGGGGCGCAGACTGGATTCCCGAGACCCAAGAGGTCCGTTACGAGGCCCTGATCAATATCCGTCCTTCGCAGAACAACCGATCGATGACGATCCTAGATCCGTCTGTCCGTGAACGAGTCGGCGAGATCGTCCGAAGGCTGTTGGGGGGCGCATGAAGGAGAATCTAACCTTACGCGAGCGGTACCTGCAAGACCCCTTGGCTGTCCGTATTGGGGGACTGGCAGCGAATCTTGCGAGAGTCGGATCGTTTTCGAATCATCCCAGGCACGAGCATGTGGTGGCCGGGATGCTTGAGGAGAGCAAGTGGTTCATCGAATGGACGACTGCAGGAGCTCCACCTGAGACGCAGGAGTTGCTCGTCGAATGCCAGCGGCAATTGGCCCGATGGCAGGTGGGCTGGAGCGAAATTTGGCAGGACGCCAACCGGCGGGCCGAAGTCGCAGAAAGCGCTCGGGTCTGGTCTCGGCGCCTCCTCGAGGCATCAGGGTTTCTTGAGCCATCCGGCGCAGCGGCCGCTGGAGGCACAGAGCCTAACTAGGGTGAGGCAGACCGAATTCCCTGGGACATTGAAGTCTCCGATCTTCCGTCCCGCGGCGGGCGCGCACGTAGAGGATGCGCGTTGCTTCGGCGATTTCCTTACTGTTTGTTCTACCGTGTCATCGGAGACCGAGTCGTCGTCGTAGCATGCTTCCACGCCAGCCGCAATCCGAGAAGTTGGCGTGACCGACGGTGATGGCTAACATGCCCTGGCAGCCGACGGACGAGGAGCTGGAGCACGAGGTGCAAGGGCACGCCCTTGGTCACGACCAGATCGGTGAGGCTGTAGATCCGGTCGATGGTCAGGAAGAACGTGAAGAGCCCCACCCCGAGGAGGAAAGGGGAGAGGAGCTTCCGTGAATCGCCGGATCGTCTTCGGACTCCTTGTCGCGGGGCTGGCGCTCGGAACCACGCCCGTCGCCCCCGGCGAGCGGGACGCCCCCATCGACAGGCTCGAGCGCTTTCGCTCCCTCGCCGCCGCCCGGTTGGGACCGCTGGAGCTCTCGGGCGGGGAGCCGGCCCCGGAGGTCGTCGGGGAGCTCTACGCCCTCCTCGACGACGAGATCCTCGATAACCTCGCGAGCGGCAGCCTCTTCGCCTCGGAGGGATTTCTCCAGGAGCGGCTCGACGCCCTCCGGGAGGTCTGGGGCGGGGCCGCCTTCAGGGTCCTGGCGCTCGGCGGCAGCGGGCTCACCGTCGTCGCCTTCCAGCTTTCTCCGGGGGGATGGGGGAACAGCGTCCGCGTCTACGGGCGGAGCGGATCTGCCGCCACCCTCGTCCGGGCGATCCATCGGGAGGGCGTGCCGGCCCTCCACGACATGCCGCCGACGCGGGCCGGGCACCCCCAATTCCTCATCGCCTGGGTGGGCCCCCAGTCGAGCCGCGGGAGCACCGGCCTCCGCCTCGAGCTCTGGCGGATGCGGGGAGAGTCCGTCGACCCGGCCTGGTCCACCGACGGCGTGATCGAGGGCGGACTCGTCGTCAGCCGGTTCGCGCTCGGCCCCCAGCAGGTCTCCTTCCGCTACGAGGTGCGGTACCCGGGGTGGAAGCCCGGCTGCGACGGCCAGACGGAGCACGAGGACCTGTATCGTTACGCCGCCGGCGGCGAGACGTTCGTGCTGGCCCGGCGGCAGGTCGTGAACGGCTGGCATCGGGAGTTCCACGCCGTCCTCGCCCGATTCCTGGCGGCGCTCGGCACCCCTGATCGGCGCGCCCTCGCCCGATGGGTGCCCGATGGCGCCCTCAGCGCCCGGCTCCCCGCGCGGCTCGAGCCGGACCTCGCCTGCGACGCGGCTGACGGGCCCTCGCCCACCGCCGTGACCGTGGCGGCCGTGGAGCCCGCGGGCGGGCGCCCCTGGAGCCTCGTCTTCCGCCGCGCGGGGGCGGAATGGCGCCTCGCCGCCGCCGCCCCCGTCGAGTAGAATAAAGAAATGACCCTGATTGGGGACCGGTACGACCCGAAGCAGGTCGAGGAGCGCTGGTACCGCCAGTGGCAGGAGCGCGGCTACTTCCGCGCCGACCCGGCCTCCCCCAAGCCACCCTACTGCATCGTCATCCCGCCCCCCAACGTCACCGGCTCGCTCCACATGGGGCACGCCCTCGATAACACCATCCAGGACATCCTGATCCGATGGAAGCGGATGGACGGCCGGAACGCCCTCTGGGTGCCCGGCACCGACCACGCCGGCATCGCGACCCAGTACGTGGTCGAGCGCCAGCTGGCCGCCGAGGGCAAGACCAAGGAGGACCTGGGGCGCGAGGCGTTCGTCGCGCGGATCTGGCAGTGGAAGGAGGAATCCGGCGGCACCATCATCCGCCAGCTCCAGCGCCTGGGCGCCTCCTGCGACTGGGAGCGCACCCGCTTCACCATGGACCCCGGGCTCTCCGAGGCCGTCCGCGAGGTCTTCGTGAGGCTCTGGGAGGAGGGCCTCCTCTACCGGGGCGACTACATCGTCAACTGGTGCCCGCGCTGCCGCACGGTGCTCTCGGACCTTGAGGTGGAGCACGAGGAGCGGGACGCCCAGCTCTTCTACATCAAGTACGGCCCGCTGACGCTGGCCACCGTGCGCCCGGAGACCAAGCTCGGCGACACCGCCCTGGCCGTCCACCCCCGGGACCGGCGCTACGCCAAGTACGTCGGAAAAATCCTGGAGGTCCCATCCGTGGAGGGCACCATCCGGATGAAGGTGGTGGCCGACGAGGCGGTGGACCCCAAGTTCGGGACCGGGGTCGTGAAGGTGACGCCCGCCCACGACCCGGCAGACTTCGAGATCGGCAAGCGGCACGGCCTCGAGGTGCGCCAGGTCATCGGCTTCGACGCGAAGATGAACGAGCGGGCCGGCCGCTACGCGGGCCTCGACCGCTTCGAGTGCCGGAAGCGGATCGTCGAGGACATGCAGCGGCTGGGCCTCATGGAGAAGATCGAGCCCTACCACCACAGCGTGGGGGTCTGCTACCGCTGCAAGACCGTCGTCGAGCCGCTGGTCTCGACCCAGTGGTACGTGCGCACCAAGCCCCTGGCCGAGCCGGCCATCAAGGCGGTCAGATCGGGGAAGATCAAAATCATCCCGCGCGGGTGGGCCAAGACCTACTACCACTGGATGGAGAACATCCGCGACTGGCCCGTCTCCCGCCAGCTCTGGTGGGGCCACCGGATCCCGGCCTGGTACTGCGACAAGGACGGCTCCGTCCACGTCTCGCGCACCGACCTCGCCCGGTGCCCCACGTGCGGCGGGGCGCTGCGCCAGGACGAGGACGTGCTCGATACCTGGTTCTCGTCGGGGCTCTGGCCCTTCTCGACGCTCGGGTGGCCGAAGGACACCGCCGACCTCCGGACCTTCTACCCGACCGCCTGCCTCGTCACCGGCTTCGACATCCTCTTCTTCTGGGTGGCCCGGATGGTGATGCTCGGGATCAAGTTCATGGGCGACGTGCCGTTCCGCGACGTCTATCTCCACGCCCTGATCCGCGACCTCGAGGGCCAGAAGATGTCCAAGGTCAAGGGGAACATCATCGATCCCCTGGACCTCATGGACAAGTACGGGACCGACGCCCTCCGCTTCACGCTGGCGGCGCTGGCGGGGCAGGGGCGGGACATCCGCTTCGGCGAGGAGCGGGTGGAGGCGTACCGCAACTTCGCCAACAAGCTCTGGAACGCGTCGCGGTTCGTTCTGACCAATCTGGAGGACTACGATCCGGCGAAGGCCGACGGCGCGGCGCCCGGACTGACGGACCGGTGGATCCTGAGCCGCCTGGCCGGCGCGGTCGCCAAGGTGCGAAGAGCCCTCACGGCGTACCGCTTCAACGACGCCGCGGGAGCGGCCTACCAGTTCGTCTGGCACGAGTTCTGCGACTGGTACGTCGAGTGCGCGAAGTGGAACCTCTACCGGAGCGACGATCCCGCCGCGCGGGCCCGCACTCAGAAGACCCTCGCCGACGTCCTCGAGACGACGCTCCGCCTCCTGCATCCCTTCATGCCGTTCATCACGGAGGAGATCTGGCAGCGGCTGCCGCACGCAGGGGCGAGCATCATGCTGGCCCCGTTTCCCAAGGCGCCGAAGAAGGCCCACGATCCGGCGGCCGAGAAGGACATGGCCCTCCTCATCGGCGTCGTGACGGCCATCAGGAACATCAGGGGCGAGATGCGGATCCCCCCGTCCACGACCCTCCAGGCGGTGCTGAGGCCCGGGAGTCGCCAGGCCACGAAGCTCCTGGCGTCCCACGCCCCTCTCGTCCAGACGCTGGCGCGCTGCGAGGCGACGGTGGACCCGCGGGCGAAGCGCCCCCCGGCCTCCGCCATGGCCATCGCGGGCGGGGTCGAGTGCTTCGTCCCCCTCGAGGGTCTCGTGGACCTCGAGGCCGAGCTGCAGCGTCTGAGAAAAGAGCTTCGCAAGGTGGAAGAGCAACTTTCCTTCATCGAGGGCAAGCTGCGGAACAGAGAGTTCAAGGCCAAGGCCCCCGCCGAGGTGGTCGAGCGGGAGAAGGGGCGGCTCGTGGAGCAGCGGGAGATCCGCGCCAAGCTCCACTCCAGCCTCCGCCGCCTCCGCTGAATGGGGTCAGGCATGCGTATTTGCGTTGCTGGGGAGGGGGCATTCGACCGCTGGGGGACCCGGCCCGCCATGAGGCTGGGCGAGGTGGACTCGACCCAGATCGAGGCCCGGCGCCTGGCCGACGGGGGGGCGCCGGAGGGCACGGTGGTCCGGGCCGAGCACCAGACGCGGGGTCGGGGGCGCCTCGGGCGGGACTGGGTGGACGAGCCCGGATCGGCGCTGCTGATCTCCATCGTCCTCCGCCCCGCCGTGGAGGTCTCCCGCCTCCCCCAACTCTCCCTCGTGGCCGGGATCGCCGTGGCGGAGGCGCTCGGGGAGACGTCGCGACTGCCGGTCGCCGTCGAATGGCCGAACGATCTGCTCATCCGCGGGCTGAAGGTGGGGGGGATCCTGGCCGAGTCCTCCATCGGGGCGGACGGCGTCGCCGTGGTCATCCTCGGCATCGGCATCAACGTCAACCAGACGCGGTTCGCCGGGGACCTCCAGGGCCGGGCGACCTCGCTCGCGCACCAGGCGGGGCATCCCTTCGACCGGGAGCGACTGTTGGCGGCCGTGCTCGAGCGCCTGGAAGCCTGGTACCGTCGGTGGGTGGCGGAAGGCTTCGGGCCGGTCCGGGAGGCCTGGCGACGCGGTTCGGTCACTCTCGGGCGGCGCGTCACCACGGACGGGGGCGCGGCCGGAATCGCGGAGGACCTGGCGGAGGACGGGGCCCTCCTTGTGAGGACGGACGCGGGCGCCCTCGTCCGCCGCGTTGCCACCGGATCGGCGCCGTAACGCAATAACGCATGCCTGACCCCTTGGAGGGGACGATGCTGCTGGTGATTGAAGTGGGGAATACGAACACGGGCCTCGGCGTCTTCGACGGCCAGCGCCTCTTGGTCTCGTGGCGCCTGGCGAGCCGCCGCGAGCAGACCGCCGACGAGTACGGCGTCTTCATCCAGACCCTCCTGGCGAGCCAGGGGATCGACCGCGGGCGGATCACGGCGGTCGCGATCTCCAACGTCGTCCCGCCGGTCCAGCAGACGCTCGAGTGGATGTGCGAGAAGTACTTCGGGGTCCGGCCCTTCAGCGTCGAGCCGGGGGTCAACGTGAAGCTGCCCATGCGCGTGGATAACCCTCACGAGGTCGGCGCCGATCGCCTCTGCAACGCCGTCGCCGCCGTGGCGCTCTACGGCCCGCCCTTCATCGTGGTGGATTTCGGGACGGCCACGAACTTCGACTGCGTCAACGCCCGCGGCGAGTTCATCGGGGGGGCCATCGCCCCCGGGCTCACCCTGGCGGCGGAGGCGCTCTTCGCGAGGGCCGCACGTCTCCACCGCGTCGAGTTCGTGAAGCCGAAAGAGGCCATCGGGCGCAACACCGTGACCAATATCCAGTCGGGGCTGGTCTACGGCTACGCCGGCCTCGTGGACGGGCTGGTCGAGCGCATCCGGGCCGAGATGGACGGGGAGCCCAAGGTCATCGCCACCGGGGGCCTGGCCACCCTGATCCAGGGGGTGGCCCGCTCCATCCAGCACGTGAACCCCGACCTGAGGCTCCAGGGTCTCCGGCTGATCTGGGAGCAGGCCCACCCCCAGGGTCCTTGACAGGGGGGGGCCGGGACCGGTACACTACCCCGAAATGTAGTAGTAGGGGAGGGCAGGGACACATGGGCATGTGGATCGGGCGGGGGCGCAAGGCCAGGATCGCGTACGGCTTCGACGACATCGCCCTGGTGCCGGGAGCCGTCACCGTGAACTCCAACGAAGTCGACATCGCGTGGGAGCTCTGCGGCCGGCGCTTCGACATCCCCATCATCGCCGCGGCCATGGACGGCGTCGTGGGCCCCCGGCTCGCCGCGGAGATGGGGCGGCTGGGCGGTCTCGCGGTCCTGAACCTCGAGGGGATCCAGACGCGATACGAGGACCCCGACCAGGTGCTGGAGCGGATCATCTCGGCCAGCCTCGAGGAGGCGACCCGGATCATCCAGGGGATCTACGGCGAGCCCATCAAGGAAGAGCTGGTCCACAAGCGGATCAGCGAGATCAAGAAGGGCGGCGGCCCCGCCGCGGTCTCCTCCATTCCCCAGCGCGCCGAGCGCTTCGCCAAGATCGCCGAGGAGGCGGGGGCCGACCTCTTCGTCGTCCAGTCCACCGTGACGACCGCCCGCCACCTCGCCACGGAGTACACCCCCCTGGACTTCAGCAAGCTCAAGAAGAACCTCTCGATTCCCCTCATCGTCGGCAACTGCGTCACCTACGAGGCCTGCCTGGAGCTGATGCAGTCCGGCGTTGACGCGCTGTTGATCGGCGTCGGTCCGGGCGCTGCGTGCACGAGCCGCGAGGTCCTCGGGCTGGGCGTCCCCCAGGTCACGGCCACCGCGGACTCGGCGGCGGCGCGCGACTTCCACTACAAGCAGACCGGGCGCTACGTGCCCATCATCACGGACGGCGGGATGACCACCGGGGGCGACATCTGCAAGGCGCTGGCCGCGGGCGCCGACGCCGTGATGATCGGCTCGGCCTTCGCGCGCGCCCACGAGGCGCCGGGCCGCGGCTACCACTGGGGCATGGCGACGCCCCACCAGAACCTGCCGCGCGGCACCCGGATCCGCGTGGGCGTGACGGGCCCGCTGGAGCAGATCCTCTTCGGCCCCGCGTTCACCGACGACGGCACTCAGAACCTGGTAGGCGCAATTCGCACGTGCATGGGCTCCGTCGGCGCCCGCACGATCCGCGAGTTCCAGCTCACCGAGATCATCATCGCCCCGGCCATCAAGACGGAAGGGAAGGTCTTCCAGCGCGCTCAGAAGCTGGGACTGCCGAAGTAACGCAGCGGTCAGCGCTCAGCTGTCAGCAGCTGACGGCCGAAAGCTTGTCATGGATAAGATCGCGGTCCTCGACTTCGGCTCCCAGTACACCCAGCTGATCGCGCGCCGCATCCGCGAGCTCAGCGTCTACTCCGAGATCTTCTCCTGCCTCCACCCGCTGGACGAGATTCTCGCCGGCGGCTACAAGGGGATCGTCCTCTCCGGGGGGCCGTCCAGCGTCTACGAGGACGGCGCGCCGCTCCCGCCCCGGAAGCTCTTCGAGGCGGGGATCCCGATCCTCGGCATCTGCTACGGGATGCAGGCCATGGCCTACCTGCTGGGCGGGCACGTGGTCCCGGCCGAGCACCGCGAGTACGGCGCGGCCGACCTCCGCCTCGAGGGAAGCGAGGGCCTCTTCGACGGGGTCCGGCCCGAGCACGGCGACAGGATCCGGGTCTGGATGAGCCACGGCGACACGGTGCTCAAGCCCCCCAAGGGGTTCGTGTCCCTCGGCTCCACCGAGAACTGCCCGGTGGCGGCCATGGCCGATTCGAAGCGGCGTCTCTACGCCGTCCACTTCCACCCCGAGGTCGTCCACACCCCGCAGGGAAAGACGATCCTCCAGAACTTCGTCGCCCTCTGCGAGGCCAATCCCACCTGGTCCATGGCGTCCTTCATCGACGCCGCCGTCGAGGAGATCCGGGGGAAGGTGGGCCGCGACCGGGTCCTGTGCGCGCTCTCCGGGGGCGTGGACTCGGCCGTCACGGCGGTCCTGGTCCACCGCGCCGTCGGCGACCAGCTGACGTGCGTCTTCGTTGACAACGGGGTGTTGCGCAAAGGTGAAGCCGCGTCGGTGGTGCACACCTTCCGGGACCACTTCAAGATCAACCTCGTGCACGTGGACGCCTCCAAGCGCTTCCTCCAGCAGCTCAGCGGCGTGGCCGACCCCGAGCTCAAGCGCAAGCGCATCGGCGCCGAGTTCATCGCGGTGTTCGAGGAGGAAGCCCGGAGGCTCGGCGAGATCCCGTGGCTCGCCCAGGGCACGCTCTATCCCGACGTGATCGAGTCGGTCTCCTTCCGGGGGCCGTCGTCCACGATCAAGACCCACCACAACGTGGGCGGCCTCCCCACCGTCATGCGCTTCAGGCTCCTGGAGCCCCTCCGCGAGCTCTTCAAGGACGAGGTGCGCCAGCTCGGCGAGCTCCTGGGCCTCCCGCCGGAGATCGTGTGGCGGCAGCCGTTCCCCGGCCCGGGGCTGGCCATCCGGATCCTGGGGGAGGTGACGGACGACCGCCTCGATCTCCTGCGCGAGGCCGACGCCATCGTCCAGGAGGAGGTGCGGCAGGCCGGGCTCGAGCGGGAGCTTTGGCAGGCCTTCGCCATCCTGCTCCCCGTCAGGACCGTGGGCGTCATGGGAGACTTCCGCACCTACGCCCAGGTGATCGCGCTCCGCGCCGTCATGAGCCAGGATGCGATGACCGCCGACTGGGCGCGGCTGCCCTACGAGCTCCTGGGCCGCATCTCGACCCGGATCATCAACGAGGTGAAGGGCGTCAACCGGGTCGTGTTCGACATCTCGTCCAAGCCGCCGAGCACCATCGAGTGGGAGTGACACGATGAGCAAGATCATCCTGGCCGTGGTCGTGTTCCTGGTGGGGATGGGGATCTCGCGCTACCTCAACCGGGCAGAAGACCTCCCGCTTCAGGTGCGGCGGATCGGGGCGCGCCTGGCGTTCCTCGGCGGCATCGTGGTGCCGGCCCTGATCCTCCTCTTGTCCACCTTCCGCATCATCCCCGCCGGTCACGTGGGGGTGGCGCTCCTGTTCGGCCAGGTCCAGCCGGTCCCCCTCAGGGAAGGGCTCAACGTCGTCAACCCGCTCTACGACGTGATCGACATGGACACGCGAGTCAAGCGGCATCAGGCCCGCTACGACGCCGCGTCCAAGGACCTCCAGGCCGTCCACGTGGAGATGGTCCTCAACTTCCGCCTCCTCCCCGAGAAAGCCGCCGAGGTCTACCAGCGGGTGGGAGTCGGCTACTCCAACGTCATCGTGGATCCCGCCGCCCAGGAAATCCTCAAGGCGAACAGTGCGCTCCACAATGCCGCGGAGATCTTGCAGAAACGACCGGCCATCAAGGCGGATGTCCAGAAGGAGCTCACCCAGTGGCTGGCCAAGTACGGGATCGAGATGAAAGAGGTGGCGCTGGCCAATATCCGCTTTGACCAGTCGTACGAGCGCGCCATCGAGACCAAGCAGATCGAGGAGCAGAAGGCCGAGCAGAAGCGCTACGAGCTGATCCAGGCCCAGCGCCAGGCGGAGATCGCCGCCGCCACCGCCAAGGGGAAGGGGGACGCCGCCCGGGAGGAGGCCAAGGGCGTGGCCGAGGCGCTCAGGATCAAGGGCGAGGCGGAGGCTGCCTACAACGCCAAGGTGGCGGCTTCGCTGACCCAGACGCTCATCCAGCAGCAGTACCTGGCCCGCTGGGACGGCAAGCTCCCCCAGTTCATGATGGGGGCGGGCGCTACCCCGCTTATCCAGATCCCGCTTCCCCCGTCGGAAGGCCGCCGGTAGGGCGATGACCCATTCGGACTTCGTCCACCTGCACGTCCACTCGGAGTACAGCCTCCTGGACGGCGCGGCCCAGCTGGACAAGCTCGTCGCCCGGGCCAAGGAGCTCCGTTTCCCCGCGCTGGCCCTCACCGACCACGGCAACCTGTTCGGGGCCATCGACTTTTACCTGGCCTGCGAAAAGGCGGGGGTCAAGCCGCTCCTGGGGGCCGAGCTCTACGTGGCGCCGGGAAGCCGATTCGAGCGGGCCAACGTGGACGGGTCCTACGAGGGCGCCAACCACCTGACGGTCCTGGCGAGGAGCCGGCAGGGCTACAAGAACCTCATCAAGCTCGTCTCCAAAGCATATCTTGAAGGGTTCTACTATAAGCCCCGGGTAGATAAGGAGCTTTTGGCCCAGCACTCGGACGGGCTCCTGGTCCTGTCGGGGTGCCTGAACTCGGAGGTGTCGCGGCTCCTGGCCGGGGGCGAGGAGGACAAGGCCCGGCAGGTCGCCGGCTGGTACCAGGAGGTGTTCGGGCGGGACTACTACTTCATGGAGGTCCAGTCCCACGGCCTCGCGGAGCAGTACCGGGTGACTGACGCGACCGTGCGGATCGCAGGCGCCCTGGGTGCCCCCGTGGCCGGCACCAACGACGCCCACTACCTCGAGGCCGCCCACGCCCGGGCCCACGAGGCGCTCCTCTGCATCCAGACCGGGACGACGATGCGGGACCCGAACCGCTGGCGCTTCGCCACCGACCAGTTCTACCTGAAGTCGGCCGAGGAAATGCAGCGCGTCTTCGCCGACCTCCCGGAGGCCTGCCGCAGCACGCTGGCGGTGGCCGAGCGCTGCAACCTCGAGCTCGAGTTCGGCCAGGTCCACCTGCCGCACTACCGGGTGCCCGAGGGGCGCACGCTCGACAGCTACCTGAAGGACCTGGCGACGGAAGGGCTCCGCCAGCGCTACGGGCCCACGCCTTCCGACGCCGTCGTGGAGCGTCTGGAGCAGGAGCTGGCGGTCATCGAGAAGATGGGCTTCGCCGGGTACTTCCTCGTAGTGTGGGACTTCATCGCCTACGCCAAGGGGCAGGGGATCGCCGTGGGGCCGGGCCGCGGCTCGTCGGCCGGCTCGCTGGCCGCCTACGCGCTCGGCATCACCAACATCGACCCGATCCGCTACGGGCTCCTCTTCGAGCGCTTCCTGAACCCCGAGCGCATCTCGATGCCCGACATGGACATCGACTTCGCCGACGACCGGCGGGACGAGGTGATCGAGTACGTCGCCCGGAAATACGGCCGCGAGAACGTGGCCCAGATCATCACCTTCGGCACCCTCGGGGCGAAGGCCGCGATCCGCGACGTGGGGCGCGTGCTGGGGATGCCCTACAACGAGGTGGACCGGATCGCCAAGCTCGTCCCCGCGTTCCCCCTCAACATCGCGCTCGATGATGCGCTCTCCCAGTCGCCCCAGCTCGCCGAAGCGATCCGAAGCCGGCCGGAGCTCGCGGAGCTGTGGGACACCGCCAAATCCCTGGAGGGGCTCACCCGCCACGCCTCCAAGCACGCCGCCGGCGTCGTGATCTCCGACGAGCCGCTGATCGAGCACGTCCCGCTCTACAAGGACCCGAAGCGGACCGAGGTGGTCACCGGCTACGCCATGGGGCCCATCGAGAAGATCGGCCTCCTCAAGATGGACTTCCTCGGCCTCCGCACCCTGACGGTCCTCGCCAACACCGCGCGGCTGGTGGGGGAGACGACGGGAAAACCGTTGGACCTCGACGCGATCCCCTTCGACAACCCGAAGACCTACCAGCTCCTGGCGGAGGGGAAGACCTTCGGCGTCTTCCAGCTGGAGTCGGCGGGGATGCGTGAGGCCCTGAAGAACCTCAGGCCCGAGCGCCTGGAAGACGTTATCGCCATGGTGGCCCTCTACCGTCCCGGCCCCATGGACCTCATCCCCGACTTCATCAACCGGAAGCACGGCCGGGCCAAGATCACCTACGAGCACCCGCTGATGGAGAAGTACCTCAAGGACACCTACGGCATCATGGTGTACCAGGAAAGCGTGATGCAGATCGCCTCGGAGATTGCCGGCTTCACCATGGGCGAGGCCGACATCCTCCGGCGCGCCATGGGGAAGAAGGACCGGGAGCTCATGGCCAAGCAGCGGGCGAAGTTCGTCGGGGGGGCCAAGGCCCGCGGCATCACGGAGAAGAAGGCGGAGAAAATCTTCGACCTCATGGAGAAGTTCGCGGGCTACGGCTTCAACAAGTGC
>LDXP01000009.1 GCA_001443385.1 Candidatus Rokubacteria bacterium CSP1-6 | reverse complement strand
TACATCAAGCTCACCGGCAACGTGGGGTGCATGGTGAACGGCGCCGGGCTCGCCATGGCCACCATGGATATCATCAAGCTCGCCGGCGGGGAGCCCGCCAACTTCCTTGATGTCGGCGGCGGGGCCTCGCCCGAGCAGATCGAGAGCGCCTTCCGCATCCTCTCGTCCGATCCGAGCGTGAAGGCGGTGTTCATCAACGTCTTCGGCGGGATCCTCCGGTGCGACCGTCTGGCCGAGGGCGTCATCGCCGCGATGAAGAAGCTCGGGCTCCGGCTGCCCGTGGTGGTCCGCATGGAGGGCACCAACGTGGAGCTCGGCAAGAAGATGCTGGCCGAGTCGGGCCTCGCTCTCACGACGGCGGAGGACATGGGTGACGGCGCCCGCAAGGTTGTCGAGCTCGCCCGGAGGGCCGCATGAGCATCCTCGCGGATAAGCGCACGCGTGTCGTCGTCCAGGGGATCACCGGGCGGGAGGGCGCCTTCCACGCCGCGCGCTGCAAGGAGTACCGCGTTCCTACCGACGAGGGGATGGTGGTGCTGGACGTCATCCACAAGATCCAGGCCACGCAGGCCAATGACCTGGCCGTCCGCTGGAACTGCAAGGCGGGCAAGTGCGGCTCGTGCAGCGCGGAGGTGAACGGCCGCCCCCGGCTGATGTGCATGACCCGGATGAACCTCTTCCCGGCGGGCGAGCCCATCACCGTGGCGCCCATGAAGACGTTCCCGCTGATCCGGGACCTGGTGACCGACGTTTCCTCCAATTTCAGCGTGGCGAAGACGATCCCCGCCTTCAAGCCGGGGCGGGCCGAGGCCGACGGCACCTTCCGGATGATGCAGGCGGACATCGACCGTGGGCAGGAGTTTCACAAGTGCATCGAGTGCTTCCTCTGCCAGAACGTCTGCCACGTCATCCGCGACCACCCCGAGAACATGCCCATGTTCGCGGGGCCCCGTTTCTTCGTCCGCCTGGCGGCGCTGGAGATGCACCCGATGGACACCGACTCCCGCGCCGAGTACCTCCGGCTCAAGGCCGGCCTGGGCTTCTGCAACATCACCAAGTGCTGCACCGAGGTCTGCCCGGAGCACATCAAGATCACCGACAACGCCATCATCCCGCTCAAGGAGCGGGTGGTGAGCGAGTACTACGACCCCATCGTCTGGCTCGTCCGGAAGCTCGCGGGCAAGTGAAGATTCACGAGTACCAGGCGAAGGCGATCCTCCGAGAGTTCGGCGTGCCGGTGCCCGCCGGCGAGGTGGCCGACACTCCGGCGGGTGCGCGCGCCGTCGCGGAGAAGCTGGGCGGCCGCGTGGTGGTGAAGGCCCAGATCCACGCCGGCGGCCGCGGCAAGGGCGGGGGGATCAAGCTGGCCGACGATCCCCCCGGCGCCGAGGCCGCAGCGCGCGCGATCCTGGGGATGCGCCTCAAGACACCTCAGACGCCGCCCGAAGGGATCGAGGTCAGGCGTGTCCTTGTGGAGGAGGCCTCGCCGATCCGCCAGGAGCTGTACCTTTCTGTCACGCTCGACCGGGCAAGGGCGACTCACGTCGTCATGGCCTCGGAGGCTGGCGGGATGGAGATCGAGGAGGTGGCGGCGAAGTCGCCCGAGAAGATCCTCCGCGAGTGGGGCCATCCGGCGCTGGGCCTCCAGGCCTATCAGGCGCGGCAGCTCGCCTTCGGCTTGGGGCTCTCGGGGGACCTGTTCAAGGCCGCCGTCGCGGCGATCCTGAATCTCTACCGGTGCTACCTGGCCAAGGACTGCTCGCTGGCCGAGATCAACCCGCTCGTGGTCACCGCCGACGGGCGCCTCCTGGCGCTCGACGCCAAGCTGAACTTCGACGACAACGCGCTGTACCGCCGCCCCGAGATCCGGGCACTGCGCGACGTCAACGAGGAAGATCCGCTCGACGTCGAGGCGTCCAAGTTCAATCTCAACTACATCAAGCTCACCGGCAACGTGGGGTGCATGGTGAACGGCGCCGGGCTCGCCATGGCCACCATGGACATCATCAAGCTCGCCGGCGGGGAGCCCGCGAACTTCCTCGACGTCGGCGGCGGGGCCTCGCCCGAGCAGATCGAGAATGCCTTTCGGATCCTCACCTCCGACTCGAGCGTGAGGGCCGTGTTCATCAACATCTTCGGCGGGATCCTCCGGTGCGACCGCCTGGCCGAGGGCGTCATCGCCGCGGTGAAGAAGCTCGGGCTCCGGCTGCCCGTGGTGGTCCGCATGGAGGGCACCAACGTGGAGCTCGGCAAGAAGATGCTGGCCGAGTCGGGCCTCGCTCTCACGACGGCGGAGGACATGGGTGACGGCGCCCGCAAGGTTGTCGAGCTCGCCCGGAGGGCCGCATGAGCATCCTCGCGGATAAGCGCACGCGTGTCGTCGTCCAGGGGATCACCGGGCGGGAGGGCGCCTTCCACGCCGCGCGCTGCAAGGAGTACGGAACCACCGTGGTCGGCGGCGTGACCCCGGGCAAGGGGGGCACGACCCACGACGGCTTTCCCGTCTGGAACACGGTCGCGGAGGCCGTGGCGCAGGAGGGCGCGAACTGCGCCCTGATCTTCGTGCCGCCTGCGGCGGCGGCCGACGCCATCCTGGAAGCCGCGGGGGCCGGCGTCGCGCTCATCGTGTGCGTGACCGAAGGAATCCCAGTGGCTGACATGGTGCGGGCGAAGCATTTCCTCGCCTCGACGCCGAGCCGGCTCGTCGGGCCCAACTGCCCCGGGGTGATCACGCCGGGGCAGGCCAAGATCGGCATCATGCCCGGCCACATCCACACGCCAGGCGCGGTCGGGGTCGTCTCGCGGAGCGGCACCCTGACCTACGAGGTCGTCCAGCAGCTCACCCAGCGGGGGATCGGCCAGTCAACCTGCGTCGGCATCGGGGGGGATCCGGTCAACGGCACGAGCTTTGTGGACGTGCTCCGGCTCTTCAGCGAGGATCCCGAGACGCGGGCGATCATGCTGATCGGCGAGATCGGCGGGACCGCGGAGGAGGAGGCGGCGGTCTTGATCAAGGAGCGAGTGAAGAAGCCCGTCGTCGCCTTCATCTGCGGCCAGACGGCGCCCCCCGGACGCCGGATGGGGCATGCCGGCGCCATCATCGCCGGCGGCAAGGGGACGGCGGCGGAGAAGATGGCCGCGCTGGGTGCTGCGGGCGTCACGCTGGTGAAGAGCCCGGCCGAAATGGGCGCCACCGTCGAAAGTGTCCTGAAGAGCGCCTGATGGCGATCCAGCGGACGCTGGTCATCGTGAAGCCGGACGCCGTCGCCAAGGGCGTGGCCGGCAAGATCATCGGCCGCTTCGAGGAAGCCGGCCTCAAGATCCTGGCGGCCAAGATGGTTCACCTGACGAAGGAGCAGGCCTCGGGGTTCTACGTCGTCCACAAGGATCGGCCGTTCTACGCGAGCCTCTGCACCTTCATGACTCAGGGGCCTTGCATCCCCATGGTGTTCGAAGGCGAGAACGCCGTCGGCCGGGTCCGCGACCTGATGGGAGCCACCGATCCGTCCAAGGCGGCTGCTGGCACCATCCGGCGGGAGTTTGCTTCGTCGATCGAGTCGAACGCGGTGCACGGCTCGGACTCCCTGGAGTCCGCCGCGTTCGAGATCCCCTACTTCTTCGGCCCCCCCGAGATTTTCCCGCGGTGATCGAGCTCGCCGTCGCGATTCCCCAGACCTTCCGCGACGGTCCGGTGGACACGGTGCGGATCCGCAGCTACGTGGCCCGCGCCGAGAAGCTCGGCTTCCACAGCGCCTGGGTGATCGAGCAGATCCTCGGGTCCATTCCAAGCCTGGAGCCGGTCGAGCTCCTGACCTATGCCGCTGCCGTCACCGAGAGGATTCGGTTGGGCTCGGCGGTCCTGCTGACCGGGCTCCGGAGCCCCGTCCATCTGGCCAAGAGCCTCGCGACCCTCGATCACCTGTCGCACGGGCGTCTCATCGTCGGCGTGGGGCTCGGCGGCAATCCGGGCGTCTATCCGGCCTACGGCATCTCCGCCGAGCGGCGCGCCGCCCGCTTCGCGGAGGGGATCCGGCTCATGAAGCGGCTCTGGACCGAGCCGCGCGTCACCTTCGAGGGCGACTTCTGGCGGCTCCAGAACGCGTCCATGGAGCCCAAGCCGCTCCAGAAGCCGCACCCGCCGGTCTGGTTCGGCGCCCACCATCCGAACGCGCTGAAGCGCGCCGCCGAGCTGGGGGACGGTTTCATGGGCGCGGGCTCGCTCCCGACGGCGAAGTTCAGGGAAGAGGTCAAGCAGCTGCGTGAGTTTCTGGAAAAAGCCGGGCGGGATCCCGGGAAGTTCCCCATCGGCAAGCGCGTGTACATCGCGATCGATAAGGACAAGGCCCGGGCCGCGAAGCGGCTCGGCGAGTGGTTTGGCGCCTTCTACGGCAAGCCCCAGCTGGCGGAGGAAGTGTCCATCTGGGGCCCGGCGGAGGAGTGCGTCGATCGGCTGAACGAGGTCGTGGCCGCCGGCGCCCGGCTCGTCATGCTCCACCCGGTCTTCGACGAGCTGGACCACCTGGAGCAGTTCGCCGCCGTCATCGCGCCCACGCTGAAGGCCTAGGATGCCCCCTCACCTTCATCCTCTCCCCCGGTGGGGGAGAGGGCAGGGTGAGGGGCGGAAGGACGAGGCATGAGCGAGGAGGAGTTCTACGCCGAGCTGGAGCGACGGCGGCTCGTCGCCCTCTGGCGTGTCGTCCGGGGGCTGATGCCCAGCCAACCCCAGTCCCGCTTTGTGCCGCACCTCTGGCGGTGGAAAGACCTGCAGGCGCTCGCCACCCATGCCGCGGAACTGGTGGTGGTGGACCGGGCCGCCGAGCGGCGTGTCCTGGGGCTGGAGAACCCCGGCGTTCCCGGCAGCTGCGCGGCGACGCCCACCCTCTGGGCCGCCGTCCAGATCCTGCTTCCAGGCGAAGTGGCGCCAGCTCACCGGCACTCGCAGGGCGCCGTCCGGTTCATTCTCCAGGGCGAGGGGGCCTACACGACGGTCGAGGGCGAGAAGCACGTGATGCGTCGGGGTGACCTCGTCCTGACGCCGCCCTGGCTCTGGCACGACCATGGCAACGTGGGCCAGGAGCCCACGATCTGGTTCGACGGGCTCGACATTCCCCTGGTAGGCCTGCTGGACGCCAGCTTCTTCGAGCAGTTTCACGAACAAGCGCAGCCGGCCGGAGAGGCGCCGAACCACCGGTGGTCGTATCCGTGGACCGAGACGGCGCCCGCCCTGATGCGGCTCGGAGAGGGGGACGCGACCCCCTTTGAGGATCTCGCCCTTCAGTACGTCAACGCGTCGGGTGGCCCCGTGCTCCCGACGCTCGCCTGTTGGGTCCAGCGCCTCAGGCCGGGCGTCCACACCCGCGCCCATCGCCACGTTTCGAGCGCGGTGTACGTGGTCTTCGAGGGGAGCGGGTTCAGCGTGCTCGGCGGCGAGCGCTTCGGCTGGGGGCCTGGGGATATGTTCGCCGTCCCACCGTGGACGTGGCACGAGCACGCCAACCCCTCCTCCGAGCGCGAGGCCATTCTCTTCTCGATCCAGGACACGCCGGTGCTCCAGGCGCTCGGCCTCTACCGCGAGGAGGCCTATGAGGCGCACGGCGGGCGGCAGCCCATCGCGCGTGAGTTCGCCGGCTGATGAGACTACCGTGGAGCTCATGAGGCTCACGAGAATCGGGCTCGCCGTCATCCTCGCGCTGGGTATTGTCTCGGCCCCGCGAGGAGCCGATTCCCAGCCCCCGGCGAAGGTTCCCCGCATCGGCGTCGTCCTCCAGGGAGGGTCATATTACGAAATGCTCGACGGGCTCCGCGCCGGGCTCAGGGATTTGGGGCTGGAAGAGGGGAAACACTTCACCCTCGAAATCCGGGACCTGAAAGGCGATCTGAAGGCGGCCGCGCAAGTCGCGAGAGGCCTCGAGCGAGAGAAGGTCGATTTGATCTACTCAACCGCGACGAGCGTCACGCTCCGTGTGAAGCAGGCAACCACTGAGATTCCCATCGTGTTCGGCGTCGGGAGTGACCCCGTCGCGGTGGGGCTGGTGGAGAGCTTCGCGAAACCCGGAGGGAGGCTCACGGGAGTCCACTTCCTCAGCCGGGACCTTATAGCGAAGCGTTTTGAGATTCTGAAGGAAATGCTTCCCGAGCTCCGTCGAGTCGTCACGTTCCACGACCCCGCTAACCCCTCCGCCCAGGGGAACGCGAAGCTCGCCCGGGACGCGGCGCGCCAGCTGGGAATCGAGCTGGTCGAGCGACCCGTCCGATCCATCAAGGAGCTTCAGGAGGGTCTGAAGGCCCTCAGGGTCGGGGAGGTGGATGCCTATTTCCATATGCCAGACGCCATGGTGGCGAGCCAGGGGCAGCTGATCGTCGACGTCGCCAGGGCCAAGAGGCTACCGACTATGTTTTCTGAGGCAGCGATTGTCGCCAAAGGCGCGCTCGTGAGCTATGGGGTGAGCTACTATGCGACCGGGCGGCTATCGGCCAAGCACGTCCAGCGGATCCTCGCCGGCAGGAGCCCCAAGGAGTTGCCCGTCGAGAGCGTGGACAGGCTCGATCTCGTGCTCAACCTGCGCACCGCGCGGGAGCTGGGCCTGACGATTCCGCGCGAGATCCTCCTCCGGGCGGACAGGGTGATTGAGTAAGAGACCAATCGTCGTCGAGGTCCCGGAGCGCTTCAACGCCACGGCGTTCTTCGCGGACCGCCACCTGGCCGAAGGCCGGGGGGGCCGCACCGTCTTTCGCTACCGGGGTCGCACGGTCACCTACGCCCAGCTGGCCGAGCGTGTCAACCGTTTCGGCAACGCCCTCAAGGACCTCGGGGTCGAGATCGAGAATCGCGTCCTCCTGATTCTTCCCGACTGCCCCGAGTTCGCCGAGGCCTTCTGGGGCGCCATCAAGATCGGGGCGGTGCCCGTTCCCGTGAACCCCTGGCTCAAGGGCGTGGACTACGCCTTTCTCCTCGACGACAGCCGCGCCAAGGCGGTGGTCGCCGCCGCGGAGGCCGCGGCGCAGATCGCTCCCGTCCGGGATCAGTGCCGCTCCCTCCGCCACGTCATCGTCGTGGGCGACCGCGCGCCGAACGCGCTTGCCTACGAAGACCTGCTCGCGCGAGCCTCCGCCTCCCTGGAGCCCGCCGACACCAGCCGCGACGACGTGGCGCTCTGGGGGTACACCTCGGGTTCCACCGGCAAGCCCAAGGCCGCCGTCCACCTCCAGCAGGACCTCCTCCAGGCGGCAGATCTCGTCGGCCGGCAGATCTTCGGGATTACCCACGACGATCTGATCTTCTCCGCCTCCAAGCTCTTCTTCGTGTACGGCCTGGGCAACTCGCTCTACTTCCCCGCGCGCGTCGGCGCTTCCTCCGTGCTCGTGCCGGAACGGATCGAGCCGGAGCGCGCCTTCGAAGTGATCGCCGCCGAGCGGCCGACGGTCTTCTTCACCGTGGCGACGCTCTACGCCCGGATGCTCCAGGTCGAGGGCGCTGAGCGGCGTTTCGACCTCTCATCGCTGCGTCTGTGTGTGTCCTCCGGCGAGGCGCTCCCGGCGGCGGTCTTCCACGCCTGGAAGTCGCGCTTCGGCCATGAGCTGCTGGACGTGGTCGGGTCCACCGAGGCCCTCCACGACTTCATCGCCAACCGGCCGGGAGAGGTCCGGCCGGGCTCGAGCGGCAAGGCGATCCCGGGCTTCGAGGCGCGGCTGGTGGACGACCGCGGCAATCCCGTGCTGGAGGGAAACGTCGGCCACCTCCTGATCAAAGCTCCCACGGCGGCGCCGTACTACTGGAAGCGCCCGGTCCAGACCCGGGCCACCATGCTGGGGGAGTGGCTCAGGACCGGCGACATGTTCTACCAGGACTCCGACGGCTACTTCTACTTCTGCGGCCGCTCGGACGACATGCTCAAGGTGGGGGGGATGTGGGTGTCGCCCATCGAGGTGGAGGGGGCAGTCCTGGAGCACCCGGCCGTCGTGGAGGCGGGCGTCGTCGGCCGCGCCGACGACGACGGGCTCACCAAGCCCCACGCCTTCATAGTGCTCAAAGCCGGCGTGGCACCGTCCGACGCCCTCGCCGCCGAGATCAGGGAGTTCGTGAGGAAGCGCCTCGCCGGCTACAAGGCGCCCCGGTGGGTGGGGTTCGTCCCCGACCTCCCCAAGACCGCCACCGGCAAGGTTCAGCGGTTTCGATTGCGCGCGAAGGACTGATCGGTGCGGGTGGTGATCGAGCGGCTGTCGAAGACGTACCAGGACCGGAGCGGGCAGAGTGTGGAGGCCCTCCAGTCGATCGACCTCAGCGTGGAGGAGGAAGAGTTCCTCGCCATCGTGGGGCCGTCGGGGTGCGGAAAGTCCACCCTACTGAATATCATCGCCGGCCTGCTCACGCCGAGCGAGGGCGACGTCTTTTTCGATGGCCTCCGCGACGGCTCGCATCCCCCGACGGCCATGGTGTTCCAGGAGTTCGCCCTGTTCCCCTGGCGAACGGTGCTGGGCAACATCGAGTTCGGCCTCGAGGAGCGCGGGGTCGCCGCCGGGGAACGTCACGAGAGAGCCATGAGGCTCGTCGAGCTGGTGGGCCTCGCGGGCTTCGAAGAGAAATACCCCCACCAGCTCTCGGGCGGCATGCGCCAGCGCGTCGGCATCGCCCGGGCGCTGGCGGTGGACCCGGCGGTGCTCCTGATGGACGAGCCGTTCTCCGCGCTCGATGCCCAGACGAGGCAACTGCTCCAGATCGAGCTGCTCGCCATCTGGGAGAGGACGCGGAAGACGATCCTCTACGTGACCCACAACATCCAGGAGGCGGTGTTCATGGCCGACCGGGTCGCGGTGCTCTCCCGGCGCCCCGGCCGTCTGATCGCCGTCGTCCCGGTGGAACTGAAGCGCCCGCGCAGCGAGACGATGCTGGGGGACGCGAGGTTTCTCCAGACGGTGGACCTGATCTGGGGTCTGATCAAGGCCGATGCCGAGAAAGCGCTCGTTTCCCCGGAGGGGGGCTGATGCCCCCCTTCCGGCACCTCCCCCCAAGGGATTGCGCGGGCAAAGCCCGCGCTCGAACCAGGGCGCGCCCATGACCGAGCAGCGAGTTCCGGTCGAAGATAGGACGCGCTTCCTGGAGCGGAAGGAGTTCAAGACCGCGCGCGTCCTGTCGCTCATCGGCCTGGTTTTCCTCTGGGAACTGCTGGCGCGGATCGGCTGGGTGCCCCGCCTTTTCCTGCCCGCTCCCTCCGCAGTGGTCGGCGAGGCTGTGGAAATGGTGGCGTCGGGGGAGCTCTTCCGCTACCTCGGCTCGAGTCTCCTGCGGCTCGCCCTCGGCTTCGCCATCGGCGCGCTGGCGGGGATCGTCGTCGGCATGGCGGTGGGCTTCTCGAGCCTGGCTGAGGCAGTGGTCATGCCGGTCATCGCTGCCACCTTCCCGATTCCGAAGATCGCGCTCCTCCCGCTCCTCATCCTGTGGCTCGGCATCGGCGAGCCCCCCAAGGTGGCGGTGATCGCGCTGGGCGTCTTCTTCCCCATGGCGATCAACTCTTTCACGGGAGTGCGCAACGCAGATCCGCTCCTCGCCAGGGCCGCCGTGTCTTTCGGCGCCGGCCGGTGGAGCGTGATCCGCAAGGTCATGCTCCCGAGCGCGCTCCCGATGATCTTCGCGGGGCTCAAGCTGGGGGCCGGCACCGCGCTCCTCCTGCTGGTGGCGGCGGAGATGATCGGCGCGGAGTCGGGAATCGGCTTCCTGATCCTCCACGCGCAGAACATCATGGAGACGACCAAGCTCATGGTGGGGATCGTGGTCCTCTCGCTCCTCGGCGTGTTCTCCCACTGGTTCCTGACGTGGCTCGAGCGCGTCGCAGTTCCCTGGAAGCACACCTGACGGGAGGCGTGTTCATGCGCAGAGTGATGGCCGTGGCGCTGATCGCCGCGCTGGCGCTGGCCGGGCCGGCGGCGGCTCAGGAGCGGAAGGTGAAGGTCGGGGTGCTCAAGCTCACCTCCTCCGCCCCGATCTTCGTGGGGGTGGAGAAGGGGTTCTTCAAGGAGTTCGGGATCGAGCCCGAGCTGGTCTTCTTCCAGGCCGCGGCGCCGATCGCCACGGCCCTGGCGGCCGGTCAGGTCGAGGTGGGCGCCACCGGCCTCACCGCCGCCCTCTACAACATCGTCCTCCAGGGGGAGAAGCTCTGGATCGTGGCCGACAAGGGCAGAGAATGGCCCGGTTATCCACTCGTCGGCATCGTCGTCCAGAAGGAGCTCTGGAACAAGGGAGAGGTCCGCTCGGTGAAGGACCTCAAGGGGAGGCGGATCGGCCTCACGACCCTGGGCTCCACCTTCCACTTCCACCTCGGCAACATCCTGGAAAGGGAAGGGCTGCGGCTGGCCGACGTCAAGGTTATCCCGCTCCAGGCGATGCCGTCCACGGTGGAGGCGCTCAAGGGGAAGCAGGTGGACGCCATCATGGTGCCCCAGCCGTTTCCCGGCACCACCGAGGCGCAGGGCTTCGGCAAGATCCTCGCGTGGGCCGGCGACCTCTATCCCTGGCAGATCGCTACCGTCTTCTACGCCAAGGGCTTCGCCGCCGACCGGGAGAAGGCGATGGACTTCATGAAGGGGTACGTGAAGGCCTCGCGGTACTACCACGACGCCGTGCTCGTCCAGAAGGACGGACAGATCGTGCCGGGCCGGAACTACGAGGAGGTCGTCCAGATCACCGCCAAGCACACCGGCGCTAAGCCCGAGATTATTAAGATTGGCTTCCCCTACCAGGACCGGAACGGCCGGCTCCTCGTGCCGGACATCGAAACGCAGATGAAATGGTGGGTCGAGCACGGCTTCATGAAGAGCCTGATCCCGCTCAAGGAGATCGTGGACACCTCCTTCATCGAAGCGGCCATCCAGGCGGTGAAGGAGTGACGGGCCTGCCTCGCGCGACGCTGGCCGCCGTCGGAGTGACCGTTCTTCTGGCCGTCGCCGGGATCGGGGCGCGGGCCGCCGCCCAGCGGCCTTCTCCGAGCGGCGACCTGACCGGCCAGCTCCTCGTGGCGACGCCGCTGATGCCCGATCCCACGTTCATGCGGACGGTGATCTACATGGTCCGGCACGACAGCGGGGGGGCGATGGGCCTCGTGCTGAACCGGCCGATGGTGGAAATCCCGCTCGCGCGCGTACTGGAACAGCTGGGCATCGAAAGCAAGGACGCGAGCGGGACCATCCGGACGCATTACGGCGGGCCCGTGGAACGGACCCGGGGCTTCATGCTGCACACGGCCGACTACGTCGGGGCGTCCACCGTGCTCATCAAAGATGGGGTGGCGATGACCTGGCAGCCGGAGATCTGGCGTGCCATCGCGGACGGCACGGGCCCGCGCCGGCGCCTCTTCATCCTTGGCCATTCAGGCTGGGCCCCCGGTCAGCTCGAGGCCGAGATGGGGGCCGGGCACTGGGTCGCCGTCCCGGCAGACGAGGCCCTGGTGTTCGATGAGGACTACGACGGCAAATGGCCGCGGGCGATGGCCCGGCGCCGGATCAACCTGTAGGGTCCCCCCGGCGCCGCGGCGGCCGCAACGCAATAACGCATGCCTGACCCCAAGTTTTTGCTTGACAGGGGGCGGGGACCTGACAGATTGTATCCTGGATACAAAATCCAGGCTGGGGGGTCCGATGGCTGTCAGGCCCGAGGTTGGCCCGCTCAAACGCCGCCGGCTTGTCGATGAGGCGACCCAGACCCTCAGGGACGCCATCCTGAACGGGCGCTTTAAGGCCGGCGCCCGCCTGAGGCAGACCGACCTCGCGGCCCAGCTCGCCATCAGCCGGACCCCCATCCGGGAAGCCCTGGGACGCCTCCAGCAGGAAGGGCTCATCGAGCTTCTCCCCGGCGGCGGCGTGCGTGTCGTCCTTCTCGATCTCACCGAGGCCGTCGAGCTCTACGATCTCCGCGAGGTGCTCGATGGGCTGGCGGCCCGGCTGGCCGCTCACCGGGCCGACGAGGGGGCGCTCGGCAGGATCCGGAAGGCGCTCGGCCGCATGGCCCAGTGCCTGGCGCGGAAGGACCCGAACCAGTGGTTCGGCGCCCACGTGGCGTTCCACGACGAGATCCTCCGGGCCAGCGGCAACAAGCGGCTCCAGGGGCTCTCGGCGGTGGTCCGCCTCTCCATCCGTCACTTCCATCCGTTGCTCCTGAAGACCGAGAACCGGCTGGAAGACGCCTACCGCGAGCACCGCGGCATCTACGAGGCCATTGCCGCCCACGACGCGGAGGCCGCGGAGCGCTTCGCGCGGGCGCACATCGCGAACGCCAAGGACATCGTGCTGAAGGTGATGACCCAAGATGCCGCTGTTCAAGCTTGAGAAGAAGGCGCCCAAGGCGCCCGCCGGCCTCTGGGACGTGGTGATCTCGGAGGAGATGTGCAAGGCCTGCGGGTTCTGCCTCAATATCTGCCCGGTGGACGTCTTCGCCTGGCGGAAGGTCGCGAACAAGCTGGGATGGTTTCCGATGTACGTCGCCCATGAGGGAAACTGCGTCGGCTGCATGCTCTGCTACCAGATCTGCCCGGACTTCTGCATCCACGTGGGCCCCAAAGAGGTCCCGGAGCCGGTGGGGAGCCGACAGGTGTCAGTGGCCGACGAGCTGACCACTGCAGCGGAGCAGCTGACCAGCGAGGAAGCGAGAGGAGAGTCATGGCGATCATACAGACCGGAGTGAGCGAAAAGCTGGTGGCGCCGTGGGCGGAGTGGGCCGAACGGTATCGTGAGGGGCGCCGCCTCCTCGAGGCGGGCACCTAYGCCCTGACCGAGGGGGCCATYGCCGCCGGRTGCMGGGTCTTCGCGGGGTACCCCATCACCCCCGCCACCGACATCGCCGAGTACATGTCCAAGCGGCTCCCCCAGGTGGGGGGGTACTACATGCAGGCCGAGGACGAGCTGGCCGGGATGCACATGTGCGCCGGGGCGAGCCTCGGGGGGCTCAAGGCCATGACGGCGACCTCCGGCCCGGGCTTCACCCTCATGCACGACGCCTACGGCTGGGCCATCACCAACGAGATTCCGCTGGTCGTGGTGGACGCCATGCGGGTCGGCCCCATCAGCGGGATCACCGGCGCCCCGGGGCAGGGGGAATTCTACGTCGCCCGCTACTGCAGCCATGGCGGGAACATCGAGACGATCGTTCTCTCCCCCAACAGCGTGCAGGAGAGCTTCTGGCTCACCATCGACGCCTTCAACCTCGCCGAACGCTTCCGAACCGTGGTCACCATTCTGACCGACCAGGTGATCTCGGACATGTTCGAGGACCTCTTTCTGCCGCAGGACTATGCGGAGCTGGGCGGCATCGTGGTGCCTCGGCGCCACAATCTGACGATGCCATTCTATCCATTGAATTCGGATGCCATCGACGTTCCGCCGAATATCGTCGGCAAGGGGACCGGGGTTTGCGTCTCGGCCTACACCCACACCGAGGAGGGCTACGACATCGAGGCGATGGAAGCCCAGTGGGCCCAGACCTACCGGCTGGTCAACAAGATCCGCCACCACCGGGAGGAGATCCTCCGCTACGAGGCGGTAGGGCTGGAGGACGCGGAGGTGATCGCCGTGGCCTACGGCGCGGCCTCGCGGACGGTGAAGACCGGGGTCCTGGAGGCCCGGCGGCGGGGCGTGAAGGCCGGCTTCCTCCGGCTGATCTCGCTCTGGCCGTTTGCCGACGAGCTGTTCGGGCGGGACGCGCGATACCTGGTCTGCGAGCTGAACTACGACGGCCAGCTGGTGCGGGAGGTCATGCGGGCCGCCCCGGACAAGCGGAAGGTCCACTTCATGGGCAAGAGCGGCGAGCTTCACACCGTCGCGGAGGTTGCTGCCGCCCTCGAAGGGGTAGCGCGGCGCGGCGCGATTCCAGAACTGCCCTACATCTGGACGGAAGTTCGCTAATCGAGCGCCGGCTTTGCCGGCGCAATCTCTGGGGGGAGGCATCGGAAGGGGGGCAAAGCCCCCCTCCGAGTTAAACAGGAGCGAGGTTATGAACAAGCTGGCAGCGAAGTATCTGAGGCCGAGCCAGATCCCGACGAAGGCCTGCCACGGCTGCGGCATCGGCATGATCGAGAACTGGCTCCTCCAGGCCATCGACGAGCTGGGGTTCAAGCAGGAAGACGTCATCTTCGGCACCGGCATTGGCTGCGTCGGGCGCCAGACCTTCGCGACCTGGGGCGGGGACAACTTCGGGGCCACCCACGGGCGCGCGCTCGCGGTGGCCACCGGCCTCAAGATCGCCCAGCCCGACAAGAAGTACCTGATCGTGGTCGGGGACGGGGATGCCGCCGCCATCGGCACCTCCCACCTGATCCACGCCGCGCGCCGGAACCTGGGGGTCACGGTGATCTGCGAGGACAACATGGGCTACGAGTCCACGGGCGGGCAGTTCTCCCCCACCACGCCCGCCGGCTACGTGACCAACTCGAGCCCCTACGGCATGGCCGAGCCGTCCTTCGATCCCTGCGATGTCGTCAAGGCGGCCGGGGCGACCTTCGTCGCCGAAACCACCGCGACCCAGTGGCACCAGACCGTCAAGATCGTCAAGAAAGCGCTCCAGAACGATGGTTTTTCATTCGTCCACGTTCGCTTCCCCTGCAACGAGAACTTCGGCGCTTACGCCCTCGGGACCCGGGACACCCTCAAGAACCTCGAGTGGATCTGGGAGCACACCCAGGGCCGGACCGTGGACGGCAAGGAGACGGACTTCACGTGGGAGACCGGCATCAAGCACGACGCGTCCAACAGCCGGCCGGAGTTTTCCAAGATCCTACGGGACATGAACGACCGGGTCCGCGCGAAGATGACGGAAAAGGGGTCGGGCGATGGCGGGCACTGAGACGAAAGAGGCCCCGGCCAAGACCCGCATCGAGATCCTGATCTCGGGCTTCGGCGGCCAGGGCGTAATCCGCATGGGCCAGATCCTGGGTCTCTGCGCCATCAACCAGGGCCACCGGGTCACCATGCTGAAGAGCCACGGCACCGAGACCCGGGGGGGATACGTCCGGGCCCAGCTGGTCATTTCGCCGGAGTATGTGGACAGCCCGGTCGTGGAAAATGCCGATGTCTTCGTCGCCTTCTCGGCTCCGGCCTACAAGAGATTTCACGAACTCTGCCGTGGCAAGATCCTCTACGACCCCGAGATGGTGGAGGACGTCCGGTCCGACGTCCCCGGCCGTCACGTGGAGGTCCCGGCCACGGCGCTCGCGAAGGAGCGGCTGGGCAACGTCCTCTTTGCCAACATGATCATGCTCGGGGCGCTGACGCGCCTGGCGGGGATGGACTTCGAGGCGATGAAGCGAGCGATGCTGGCGGTGATCCCGCGCTTCCATGCCGAGAATCTGAAGGCGCTGGACCTCGGCTACCAATTGGACGCGGTCGCGCGCTCAGCGTAGCCCCCCGGGCGACGCGTGGACGGGATCTCAAACCCGCAAGCCTGGGCTCCCCCTCACCATCCGTCTCCCCCTGGCCATCCGTCTCCCCCTCACCCTCCCCTCTCCCCCGCCGGGGGAGAGGATAAAGGTGAGGGGGCCCGTGCCTGGCACCGCGCCTGGCCGTCGCACCTGCCCGTTTCGCTCGCCTACCCGGAGGTCCCAGCCTGGTGGATTCTCGAGCGAAGCGTCCAGCGCTTCCCCCAGCGGTGCGCCCTCAGGATCCTGGATCACGAGACGGGCGCGGAGCTGAGGGCCGTGACCTACGAGACCCTCTGGCGCTCGGTCCATGCCCTCGCGGCGGGGTTGAGGCGGCTGGGCATCGTCAAGGGGGATCGCGTGGCCCTGTGTCTGCCGAACGGACCCGAGCTGATCACCGGCTTCTACGCCGCCTGGCTCCTCGGAGCGACCGTCGTCCCGGTGAATCCGGCCCTGACTGAGCGCGAGCTCGACGGGCAGGTGGCCGATGCCGGGGCCCGGCTCCTCGTGGCCGCGTCGGCGGGAGCGCCTCTGGCAGCCGCGATCGCCGCGCGTCTCGGCATCCCGCTCGTTGTCGCCGGATCCCCTGGCGACGCCATCCCGCCCGGGGCTCTTCGCTTCGATGAGCTTCTCCGGGAGGACGGGCAGGGGGTGTCCCCGGCCGCGGTAGATCCGGCTGAAGACGTGGCGGTGCTGCTATACACCGGGGGAACCACGGGGGCGCCCAAGGGCGCCATGCTCACCCATCGCAACATCGTCACCAACACCATCCAGTTCGCCGAGTGGTATGCCTTCGAGCCCGGGGCGGAAGTCTGCGTCGGCGCGCTGCCGATGTTCCATAGCGGCGGGATGTCCGGGGTGATGAACGTCCCGCTCTATGCCGGGGCCACCATCCTGGTGCTCCGGCGGTTCAACCCCGTCACCGTCGCCCGGGCGGTGGAGCGCTTCAGCGCGACCCGTCTCTTCGGCGTCCCGACGATGTTCATCGCCTTGCTGAACAACGCGGAGGGCCGGCGCGCGGACTACTCCTCGCTCCGCGCCTGCCGGACCAACGCCGCGCCGCTGCCCGCCAGCGTGAAGGCCGCCTTCGACGAGCTGGTCGGCCACGAGGTGCTGATCGAGGGCTACGGTCTCACCGAGACCAGCCCGCTGACCCACGCCAACCCCCTGGACCGCGCGAAGCCCGGGTCCATCGGCATCCCGCTGCCCGACACCGACGCCAAGATCGTTGACCTGGAGACGGGACGGGACCTGCCTGCCGGGGAGCCGGGGGAGCTGGTCATCCGCGGCCCCCAGGTGATGAAGGGCTACTGGAACCGCCCTGAGGAGACCGCGCAGGCCATGGCTGGCGGGTGGCTCCACACGGGCGATGTGGCCCGGGTGGACGAGGACGGCTACTTCGTGATCGTGGACCGGACCAAGGATCAGATCAACACCGCGGGCTTCAAGGTCTGGCCGCGCGAGGTGGAGGAGGTGCTCTACGGCCACCCGGCGGTGAGGCTCGTCGCCGTCGTCGGCCAGCCTGACGCCTACCGGGGCGAGGTGGTCAAGGCCTGCGTGGTCCTCAAGGAGGAGCAGCGCGGGCGGGTGAGCGAGGCCGACCTGGTGGCCTTCTGCAAGGAGCGGCTGACGGGCTACAAGGTGCCCCGGGTCGTCGAGTTCAAGGACGAGCTGCCGATCACTGCGGCCGGCAAGCTCCTCCGCCGCCTCCTGAAGAATTGACCGAGGCTGAGGGTGCTGGGGTTCGGATCGACTCTCGGCGTGTTCATCGGCGGGGTCAGCTTCGGGTTCGCCGGCTTCGCGTTCGCGCTCTTCGCGACCTCGGCGCTCGCGCTCGTCTCGCCTCCCCAGATCGTCGTTCCGGCCGTGATGCTGATTTCGGACACGCTGACCCTGCCGCTCCTGTGGGAGCACCGTCGCCACGTGCGCCGGGACGCCCTGCGCGAAGTCCCGCCGTTCGCGCCGTGGTCGCTCGGGCTTCTCATCGTCGGCGTTCTGCTCGGGACGGTGGTGCTCGGAGGCGTGTCGCCCGAAATTGGGCGTCTGGCCCTGGCCGTCGTGATCCTCGCCTTCGTCGGCTTCCAGGTGGCCCGGCCGCTGGTCGCGGTGCCGCCCGCGGCCCCGGCGCGGGGAGCCGGACCTGGCGCCGGCGCGGCCCTCGTCGGCGGCTTCCTCGACGGCTGGCTGAGCACCGGCGGTGTCGCCATCGCCGTCTATCTGACGTGGAAACGGTTCGCACCCGGCGTGTTTGTCGCCGGCATCCTTGTCTACTTTCTGGTGACGGACCTCCTGCGCGTGATCAGTTACACGGCCTTCGGCTACTGGTCCGCCGAGACCTTGGCGCTGTACGTCCGGGTGGTCCCGATCGCCCTGGCGGGGTTTGTCGGCGGCGTCGTGCTCCGGCGCTTTCTCGTCCCATCCTGGGCGTTCAGGGCGGTCGTCCTCTTTCTCCTCACGGCTTACGGACTTGCGCTGATCGGGCGCGCGCTGCTCGTCCGCTGACCGCAAGAGAACAAGAGAGAAAGGGGGCTTGACAAGTCGAGCGCGGAGCGTTTAAGAAACGATGCATGAACCGCCCAGTGAAACGATTCGTTCCGTCGGATGGAATGAATGACCTCAAGTCCCCGATTCTCAAGGCCATCAGGATCCTCCGGCGCGTGGTCCAGGAGGAGGCCCCTGTCAGCCTGGCCGGTCTCAGTCTAGCGCTCGGCCTGCCCAAACCGACGGTCCACCGGCTGGCGCTCCTGCTCGAGCAGGAAGGTCTCCTCCAGCGAGACCCCCTGAGCCGGAGGTACCTCGTCGGCAGCGCCCTCGAGGAACTGGCCTTTCAGGCGATCCGGAACGCGCCCGGCCACAGCACCCGGCGGCTCCACATGCAGCGGCTGGCGGAAAAAATCGGCGAGAGCATCAACCTGGGCGCGCTGTCGGGCGATGAGGTGGTCTACGTGGAGCGCGTGGAGTCGGCGTGGCCGCTTCGCATGGACTTCAAGCCCGGGAGCCGGGTCCCGGTTCATTGCACCGCCAACGGGAAGCTGCTCCTCGCCTATTCGCCGCCTTCGGTCCGTCAGAGGCTCCTCCGCGCAGCGCCCTTTCCCCCTTACGCCAAGAACACCATTACCACCGCGGCGGCGCTGGCCCGGGAGCTCGAGGTCATCCGCCGCCGGGGATATTCGGAAGACAACGAGGAGTTCCTCGTCGGAGTCTGCTGTCTCGCCGTCCCGGTCCGAAACGCCGAGCGCCAGGTGACCGCGGGTCTGGCCGTCATGGCGCCCTCGGCGCGGTTTCCGCTCGAAAAGGCTCGAGCCTGTCTTCCGGACCTCTACGCGACGGCCGAGATCATTTCTGCCCAATGGGAGACGGCGAAGGGAGGAGCCGGGACATGAAGCCAAACGTCGAGAACCCGGGGAAAGTCGTCATCACGGTCGCCACGACCGGCGGACTGCATGGCAAGGAGGCCAATCCCAATCTGCCCGAGCAGCCGGACGAGATCGTCCAGTCGGCCTACGACTGCTACAACGCCGGCGCCGCGGTTCATCACATCCACGCGCGGGACCCGAAGGGTCACCCGACCGCGGACCTCAGGTACTACGGCGAGATCGTGAGCCGGGTCAAGGCGAAGTGCCCGAAGATGATCACCCAGGTCGGGAACGGGATCGGCTCCAAACGCCTGCCCGACGGCCATACCACGCACTTCACGCTGGAGGAGCGGATGGCGCTGCTGAACATCCAGCCGCGCCCGGACCAGCTCACGGTCAATTGCGGCACGTTCACGTTCGGCGGCAAGCCCCCCGCATGGGACGATTTTCTGTTCGTGAACGACCAGACCTTCAATACCGAGTTCGTGAAGGGGTGCGTGGCCCGGGGCGTCAGCATGGAGTGCGAGTGCTACGATCTCAGCCATATCGCCAACGTTCTGGAGCTCGTCCAGTGGGGGGTCATGCCGACGCCGATCCACTTCAGCTTCGTGTTGGGCGTCCGGGGGACTATTCCGGCGACGCCCATGAACATGCTTCAGATGCTTGACGCGCTCCCGGAAGGCTCGAGCTGGCAGGTGGTCACTATCGGGAGGTTCACGCTTCCCCTCGGCACGATGGCCCTGGCCCTCGGCGGCAACATCCGTGTCGGTCTCGAAGACAATGTCTACTATCTCCCGGGCGAGCTGGTGAAGAGCAATGCCCAGCTGGTCGAGCGTGCCGTTCGCCTTGCTCGAGAGCTTGGCCGGGAAATCGCGACCCCGGAAGAAGCGCGGAAAATGCTGCACCTGTCCCCGTAAAAGGGAATGGATCAGCGCATCCTCGAGTTGATCGGTGATCTGCGCCGCGCGGGGGTCCGCATCTCTCCGTCCGAGTCGCTGGACGCGCTGACCGCCGCCGCCGAGATCGATATGGGCGACCGCGCCGTGTTCAAGGCGGCCCTCGGGACGACTCTGATCAAGGAGGGAAGGGACCTGGGAACGTTCGAGCGGCTGTTCGACGTGTCCTTTCCCGATGCCCGGGCTTTTGGCGAAGAGCTCGGCAAGGCGCTGGGACGGGAGGAAGCCTGGATCCGGCAGCTGATCGATCGGCTGTTGAGCGAGGAGACGCCGGCGCTGGACGAGATCAGCGAGATCCTGCTGCGCGGACGGGAAGGCGAGATGGATGCGTTCGTGGGATCCCCCGGGCTGGAGCGGCTGATGTGCTGGTTCCACGTGGGTGACTTCTCGCGCCGCATCTACGCCGGCATCGACTGGGGGGCCATCGAGCGGGATTTCGGGCGCATCGTGGAGCTGCTCGAGGGGCGCGACCTGGCTCCCGACGAGCTGGCGCGGATCCGCCGCTCCCTGGAGCTGCGTCTCGAAGCCTTCCGCCGCCTGGTCCGCCGGCGCGTCGAGCACGAGCTCGAGCGACGGGCCTGCGACGGGAGGCGGAGGGCGGACCCGGCGCCGCTCATCGACAAGGCCTTCTCCGCGCTCAGGGTGGACGAGGTCGGAGAGATGAAGGCCATCGTGGCCCAGCTGGCGCGCCGGATCAAGGATGCGCTTGCGACGCGCCAGCGTGTGAAGAGGCGGGGGCGCCTCGACGCGCGCCGGACGGTGCGGAAGAATCTCCAGTACGGCGGAGTCCCGATGGAGATGGTGCTTCGACAGCGCCGGCGCGACAAGCCCAACATGGTGACGATCTGCGACGTCTCGGACTCGGTGGGCTACGCGTCCCGGTTCATGCTGCAGCTCGTGTGGAGCCTCCAGGAGTGCTTCGCCCGGGTCCGCTCCTACGTGTTCGTGTCGGAGCTGGCGGAGGTCACGCAGGCCTTCAAGCGGTATCCCGTGGAGATGGCGGTCGAGTGGGCGCTCCGTGAGGCGCCCGTCGATTATCACGGCCAGTCGGACTTCGGGCGCGCCTTCAGCGAATTCGCCCACGCCGAGCTGAGCGGTCTCGACTCGAGGGCAACGGTCCTCATCCTGGGCGATGCGCGGAACAACTACCACGATCCGCAGGAGTGGGCCCTGCGTCGGATCCGCGAGCGGGTGAAGGGCATCATCTGGCTGAACCCGCAGGGCCAGCGGGAATGGGGTCTGGCCGACAGCGCGATGCCGGCCTATGCGCCGTGCTGTGACGTGCTGAGAGAGTGTCGAACGGTGAGGCAGCTGGCCGAGGTCGTCGAGAGTCTGGTGGGTCACCGGTGGCGGCGTCGAGGTTGAGGCGCGAGGCGGGGGAAGCCCCGAAAAAGGAGGATCGGAACATGGAGCAGCGGAGGACATGGCGCGTTGCGAGGCTCACGATGATCGGGCTCGTGCTGGTGGGGCCGCTCCTCGTCCTGTGGGCGCTGGGGGGCGAGGCGGGGGCGCAGCAGCGGAAGCCCGAGACCGTCACGGTGCTCCGCTGCCCGCTGGGGTGCGGCATCGTGGAGGGGGACACGATTCTCGGAAGCTTCGTCGCGAAGGAGCACCCGTGGCTAGTCTACCAGACCCAGGAGACGCCGGGCTACATCTACAACGTCCGCGAGATGGCGCAGAACAAGACGCGCTGGAAGACAACCCTCTTCGGGACCGAAGATACGATCATCCAGCTCGGGGTTCACGGGGGAAGCCCGGAGCTCCAGGAATTCCTGCCGGAGCAGATCAAGATCAAGTGGAAGCTGATCTTCGGCGAGGCGTGGTGGACCCAGGGGATGTGGTACGTGACGCTCGATCCGAACCTGAAGAAGATCGCGGACCTCAAAGGAAAGCGGATCGGTCTCGGGCTTCGCGCTCAGAGCGACTGGGGCATGGATGCCCGCCTCTTCCTCGAGATCGGGTACGGTATCACCTCCAAGAACGCCGACATCCGACACCTCGGGCCGGTGCAGGCGAGCGAGGCGATGCTCGACGGCAAGGTGGACGTCGCGGTCATGGGGATGGGAACGGACCCGTTCGGCAAGAATTGGCTCGTGGCGGGCCCCATGCGGCTCCTGGAGGCCTCGGGCCGGAAGCTGTACTACATCGGCATGGATAAGGAGGCTGTCGAGAAGGTCAACGCCAAGTACGGCACGACCTACATGACGATCACGGTGCCCGGCGGCACGCTCCCGCAGCGGAGCGACCCTCTCTTGGTCGGAGTGGACCGGGGCTACACATCGTCCCACCCGGACTTTCCGGAACACCTGGCTTACGAGGTGGTCAAGACCGTTGCCAAGCTCGCGCCGCGGATGGGCGAGCTCAACGCGCTCTGGAAGGTTTCGAGCCCGGAGACGATGGTGAACGGGCTGACGGACGAAAACGCCCATCCGGGCGCCATCCGCGCCTATAAGGAGCTCGGCTGGTGGGAGCTGAGGAAGCAGTTCCGGCCGGTGACCTACCCGCAGTAGCCCTTGATCGCTCCCCTTCCGCGGCCGCATCCGGCCGCGGGAGGGGAAGCGGCGGCCGGTCAGCTATGGGGAGCTGGGCGTGAACACTCTACGGGGCATGACCGTCGTCGCCGATCGGCTGTTCTTCGTCCTGACGGGCCTCCTCTCCGTGTACATGGGGATCACGACCTTCGTCTTCATCCAGCAGTCCCCCCAGCACTACTCGACCCTGATATTCGGGATTGTCGTCCTCTCCGGGCTCCTGGCCCTCCGCGACGTGCTTGCCGAGGGGCAGGTCCACCGGGGCCTCAGGTTCCGGGTCCGCCTGGTGCTCGCCGCGCTCCTGCTCGTCACCGCCGTCGTCTCCACCGCCTATCTGCGCCTCCACGCGAACCGCCTCCAGATCGAGCAACCGTTCTACGGCACGTTCGACGTGGTGATGGGCGGCGTCCTCGTCGGGGCCGTCCTCCTGGCGAACTGGTTTCACTGGGGGACGACCCTCACGACGGTGATCGGCGCCGTCATCGCATATTTCTTCCTCGGGCACCTGATCACACAGCCACTCGTCCTGCGGCACCCTCCCTATGACGTCCCCTTCGTGATGACCTACATGGGGTTGAATGGCACCGAGGGAATCTTCGCGTTTCTCCCCGACGGCGTCGAGAAGCTCTACTTCCTCGTGCTCTTCGCCGCCGTGATGATCGGCAGCGGGATGATCAACCTCGTCACGGAGATGGGGAAGGGGGTCGGTCGATACGTCCGCGGCGGCGCGGCCTTTCCGGCCATCATCGGGAGCACGATGGAGGGGATGGTGATGGGCGCCGCGGTGACGAACGTCGTCATGAGCGGAAAGCTCACCATCCCCATGATGAAGAATTACGGCTTCAGGAGGGAGTTCGCCGCCGCCGTCGAGGTGTCGGCCTCCACCGCGGGGCAGATCATCCCGCCGGTGATGGGCCTCGCGGCGTTCATCATGGCCGCCCTGCTCAACATCTCGTACATCACGATCGCCCTGGTGGCCGTGATCCCGGCGTCCCTGTACATGGCGGGCGTGACGATCGCCGTGTTGATCAAATCCGAGGCCGACGACCTCCCGAAGCTCCGGGAGCCGTTCGACTGGGAGATATTGCGGCGCCTGCTCCCGACGTTCGTCGTTCCGGTGACGATGGTCGTGGTGCTGCTCCTCTGGTTCTATTCTCCCTCGGTGGCGGGGCTCGCCGGCATCGCGGCGGTCCTCGCGCTCTGCGCGTTCCAGGGCCCCTTCCGGCCTTCCTTGTACCAACTCGTCGTCGCGCTGAAGGAGGGCTTCGAGATCGCGATGCAGCTCTGCCTGCTCCTCGTGGCCATCGGGCCGCTGACCCAGACGTTCGTGACGACGAACATGGCCGGCCGCCTGAGCGCGTTGCTGGTGCAGGTGCTTCCGGACAGCACGTTGGTCCTGCTCCTCGGGGCGATGGTGCTCACGCTCCTCTTCGGGATGGGGCTCCCGACTCCCGCCGCGTACGTCCTGGTCGCGCTCACGCTGGGCCACTTCCTCCAGCAGCTCGGCATCAAGCCCATCCCGGCGCACTTCTTCATCCAGTACTTCGCCGTGTTCTCGGCGGTGACCCCGCCCGTCGCCCTGGCCTCACTGGCGGGGGCGAAGATCGCGGGGGCGCCGTTCTGGGCGACCGCCGTCGAGTCCTTCAAGCTCGTGGTCCCGGCGTTTTTCGTCCCCTTCGCCTTCATCTATCATCCCGCGCTACTTGCCTTCCCGAGTCCCCCACCGTCCGTGCTGATCTCGATGGGCGCGGTGATCGGCGTTCAGTTCGTCTGCTCCGTGGTGCTGTACGGCTTCTTCCGCCGCCCGCTGAGCCTCCTGGAGCGGGGCGCCTTCGTCCTGGCGGGCGTGCCGGGGGTGGTCTACCTCGTCAATCCCGAGCCGTTCTACCTCTGGGTGTTCGTGGCTGCCGCAGGCGCGATGGTGCTCTGGGTCCTGCGCGGCCAGGCCCTGCGGGGGCGCGTCCGCCCGCGCCTCGCGGAGCCGGTGGCCGGGCGGGATCTTCCGGATGGAGACCCGAGGCGGTGAATTCCCGCGACGACCGCGCGCTGTTCGACCTCACCGACCAGGTCGCCATCGTGACGGGTGGCGGCGGCGGGCTGGGGCGTGAGATCGCCCGGGGGCTCGCCGGGTTCGGAGCCCGGCTGGTGATCGCCGATCTCGCGCCGGGCCTGGCCGAGGCCGCGGCGCGGGAGATCCAGGGCGCGGGGGGAAAGGCGCGGGCGCTGGAGGTGGACGTGACCGATCCGTCGTCGGCGCACGCCCTCGCCCACGTCGTGGCCACCGAGGAGGGGCGGATCGACATCCTCGTCAACGCGGCCGGAGTCTTCGTGGTGGCACCGGCCCTGGAGCTCACCCCCGAGACGTGGTCGAAGACCCTGGAGGTCAACCTCACCGGGGTGTTCCTGGTCAGCCAGGCAGTCGGTGCGGTCATGCTCCGGCAGGGCCGGGGGAAAATCATCAACCTGGCCTCCGTCTCGAGCCAGGTGGGGAACCCCGGCTATGCCGCCTACGCCGCGAGCAAGGGCGGGGTGGCGCTCCTGACGAAGGTCCTGGGCGTCGAGTGGTGCCGCGGGGGCGTCAACGTGAACGCGATCGGCCCGGCCTTCACGGAGACCTCGATGACGCGCCCCTACCTGGAGCGGGCAGGCTGGCGAGAGCAGGTGCTGGGCAAGATCCCGATGGGGAGGCTCGGCGAGCCGCGGGATGTGGTGGGCGCGGCGGTGTTCCTGGCCTCTGCCGCTTCGGATTTCGTCGTGGGCCAAACGATCTATGTCGACGGCGGCCGCACGCTTGGCTAGGGGAGAGACATGGACCTGAGCTACGACGACGTGCAGGAGATCCTGAAGATCATTGACAGTTCCTCGGTCGAGGAGCTGCACCTGGAGATCGGGGACTTCAAACTGGTCGTGAGGAAGAAGGGCGCGACGACATCCGTGGAGGGATCGCTCACCGCGGCGGCGGAGGACGCCGGCCTAGCAGAACGGTCAGCTCAACCGGGGGCGGTATGGCCCGAGGGGGGCGCGGACTCGGCGGCGGTCGCGGGGGCGAGGGCGGTGGCCGGCGCGCGCGCGGAGGCTCGTTCGCGGCCGGTCCGGCAGGGAGGGCACGAGGTGAAGGCGCCGATGGTGGGCACCTTCTACCGGGCCCCCGCTCCCGGAGCTCCGCCCTTCGTCGAGCTCGGGAGCCTCGTCACCGAGGACGATACGGTTGGGATCATCGAGATCATGAAACTCATGAACTCGATCAAAGCGGGCTGCCGGGGGCGCGTCGTGGAGATCTGCGTCGAGAACGGGACGATGGTCGAGTTCGGCCAGACGCTGACGGTCATCGAGCCCCTTGGCTGATGGACCCTGCATGCTCGTCGGGCGAGCTCTCGTGACGAAGTCTGATCGTCCAGGCGCGGCATACCTGGCGGATCTTTTCAATCTTTCCGGCTCCGTCGCCATCGTGACCGGTGGGGGAGCCGGGATCGGACGGAGCGTCTGCCTCGCTCTCGGGCGCTGCGGCGCATCCGTGGTGGCGGCCGACACGAATTTGCCCTCCGCCGAGGAGACGGTGCGGCTGCTCGAGGCGGATGGGTGCCGGGCGATTGCGGTGGAAACCGATGTGGCCGCCCCGCGTGCCGTATCGGCCATGACGGAGGTCGCGCTCGACACGTTTCGCCGTGTGGATCTCCTGGTCAACAACGCCGGGATCAACCGTCCGGCTCCGGCAGAGGAGCTGGGGTTCGAGGACTGGCGGTCGGTCCTCGAGGTCAACCTTACCGGGGTGTTTCTCTGCTCCCAGGCGGTCGGGCGCAGCATGATCCGCCACGGAGGTGGGGCGATCGTCAACGTCGCGTCCATTTACGGCGAGGTCGGCAACCCGCTCCTGGGAACCGTGGCGTACGCCGCCAGCAAGGGCGGCGTCGTCAATCTGACGCGGGCGCTCGCCGTCGAGTGGGCGCGGTACGGAATCCGCGTCAACGCCGTCGCTCCCGGGTATACGCGGACGGCGCTGACGCGAGAGCGTCTGGAGAACTCGGACTACCACGAGAAGATCCGCGAGCTTACGCCCCTCGGGCGCATCGGGGTCCCGGACGATCTGGTGGCGGGAGTTCTGTATCTGGCTTCGCCCGCTGCCGCCATGGTCACCGGTCATATTCTCCATATCGACGGCGGGTGGCTGGCCCGATGACGGGGGCCCGCGGAGCCGGGGGGATGCGAAGAAAGGGCGTGGAGGTCGATTCCGGGACGCGGAAGATCCGCATCGATGTTCCGGAAGAGGCCTGCGTGGCCGAGTTCAAGAGCGTTTCCGTGTCGCGTGACTCGGAGGCCGCGGTGAGGCAGGCGCTCGCGGACCCCCTCGGGATGCCTCCGCTGGCTCAGCTCGTCAAACCGGGAATGCGAATCACCATTGCCTTTGACGACCCGCTCCGTCCGCCCGTCACCCCCCGAACGGTCTTCCCGGTGCTCCTGGAGGAGCTGGCCCGACGAGGAGTGGGCCCGGCCACTCTCACTCTGATCAGCGCCAATGGAATGCACGGGCGCTTCACATTCGAGGAGTTTCGCGAGTACCTGGGCCCTGCCACGGCCGATGCCGTGGGGCCGGCGCGGATCCTCAATCACGACTGCACCGATGAAGCCTCGCTGGTTTCCCTGGGGCTCTCGGCGTATGGTGGACCCGTCGCGCACCACAGGGCCGTGGTCGAGAGCGACCTTCTGGTTTACGTGGGTAACGTGGCTCCCAACGTGTGGGGCGGGTGCGGGGGGATGGGCGCGGTGGTCGGCCTGGCAAGCGCCGAAAGCATCGCGCATCATCACGCCCGAGGCGTCATTGGGGCTCCCGAGTCCTGCCACGGCGACCAGCGCGACATGCTGTACCAGCGCCACAAGGAGGCGGTGGCCTGGCAGATGCAGAAGGCTTCGAATCGACCGATCTTCTACATCGAATCTTTGACCGACGGGTCGCGCGTGCTCGATGTCTTCGCCGGGCATTTCAGCGGGATCCGGGACCCCGGGTGGGAGGCGGCCGACCGGGCCTTCGACGTTCCCGCTCCTCAGGCGGACGTCCTGGTGGTCGGCCTGCCGCAGCGCCTCCTGTACGGGGAGACCGATAACCCGTTGATTGCCCTGACCGGGCTTGGGTTCGCCGCCAGGATGTGGAAGGGGGCTCCCGTTCTCCGAGACGGCGGAGTGCTCATCGGGGTCACCGAAAGCCGGGGGGTCGTCGATCGCGAGCGCCATCCCTCGTTCGAAGAGGTGATCCGCCTCTACGCGGAGGCGGGTTCGATCAAGGACCTCGTGACATACGAGGCCGGATACTTGACCCACCGGGGATACCTGGCCAGCTACCAGCATGGACGAGGCTTTCATCCCGCGCATCCCTTCTGGCTCTTCTACGAGAACGAGTACGCCCTCACCCGGGCGGGGCGCATCATCTTTGCCGGGGCTCAGGAGTCGCCGCTCACGCGCTGCCTGGGCATCGAGGTGACCTCGGACTTCGAGACGGCGTGGGCAGTGGCGCGTGAGGTCGTCGGTCCTCACGGACGGGTCATCGTGGCGCCGACCTACTGGACGCGCCCTCGCGTGAAGTTTCGGGTGACACCGTAAGGAGGGAAGAGATGGCGAAGATGCGAGAAGCCGAACCAGTCGTTGAGATTGGCGAGATGACGGCGGCAGTCTCGCGCGAGCGGGTGCAGAAGCTCTCGCGCGACCGTCGGCGAGTCATCGGGTTCAACTCCCTGTCGCTTCTCCTTTTCGTCCTGCTGTGGGAAGGCTCAAGCCGGCTGCTCCATTCGGTCTTTTTCCCGGGGCCGCTGGTCGTCTCCCGCACGTTCGTCGTCCTCCTCGTCGAGGGTGATATCCAGGGATACACCCTCCCCTATCACGCCTACGTCAGCCTGTATCGGGTCCTCCTGGGGTTCGGGGCGGCGTGCCTCACGGCGATTCCGCTGGGGATCATTCTGGGCCTCTGGCGGCCTGTCTACTTCGGGACGAGGGTCGTGAGCGAGCCGCTCCGCTTCATTCCGCCCCTCGCCTGGATCCCGATGGCCATCCTCTTCTTCAGCGGCCTGGGACGCTACGTATTTCTCATCTGGGTCGGCGTCTTCTTTCCCCTCTTCATCCTCACCATGAACGGGGTCAGCACGGCCAGCCCGACGTTCGTCGACGTGGCCCGCGTCCTGGGGGCGTCACGGAGCTTCATCGCCTTGCGGATCATCATCCCCAACGCGCTGCCGCAGATCGTCGGGGCGATGCGGGCCGTGATGAGCCCGGCCTGGATGTGCATCGTGGCGGCCGAGATGGTGGCTGCCGAGCTCGTTGGCCTCGGCCAGCTGATCAATAACTACGCCACGCTGCTCCGGATGGACATCGTCATCGTTGGCATGATCTCTATCGGCATCCTCGGCCTTCTCCTCAACGAGGCGTTCATGGCCGTGGAGCGGACGTTGTTCCGCTACCGGCAGGAGGTAAAGGTCTAGGCAGGCCGATGCTGGAGTACCGAAACGTCCACAAGTCCTTTGACGCGGGAGCGGGACCCCTGCCCGTGATCAAGGACTTCACAATGACGATCCGCGAGGGGGAGTTCATCGTTCTCCTCGGACCGTCCGGCTGCGGGAAGTCCACCCTGCTCCGCATCACGGCCGGCCTGGAGCCTACCAGCATGGGCGAGGTGCTGATTGGCGGCCGGCCGCCCGATCTTCGTCGTCGGCACCGGCTAGGATTCGTCTTTCAGGAGCCGGCGCTGATGCCCTGGCGGGACCTCGTGAGCAACGTGACCCTGGGCCTGGAGATCCGGGGTGTCCCGAAGGCGGAGCGGGAGCGCCAGGCGGGGGAGCTCTTGGGGCTCCTCGGGCTCAAGGGATTCGAGCGGTACTACCCCCATCAGGTCTCCGGTGGGATGAAGCACCGCGTGGCCATCGCGCGAGCCTACATCGTTGATCCGATCATCCTTCTGATGGACGAGCCGTTCGTCGCGCTGGACGCCCAGACGCGGGAGAGCCTCCAGCGGGACCTGCAAGACCTCTGGCAGCGCAGGAAGAAAACGGTCATCTTCGTGACCCACAACCTTGAGGAGGCGATTCTCATCGGGACGCGGATCGTGGTGTTGAGCAGCCGGCCCGCGACAGTCCTGCTGGACTGCAAGGTCGAGCTGCCAATGCCCCGCGATCCCGTTTCGCGGGAGTTCGTGGCCCTCCGGCAGGAGCTGAGGGGGCTACTGGTGTGAGGCCGGGACGGCGAAACAGAACAGAACAAGAGGAGGGTTTCCCATGAGAGCAGTGTGTGGAGGACGGTGGTGGGTGGCAGTGGTCGTGTCGGTGCTGGTCCTTTTCGCAGCGCTTCCGGACACGGCGGCGCAGCAACAGTTCAAGATCCGAGTTGGGGCCATCACTCAAGACGCGGTGGACACGATCGGCCCCTACGCGGCGCTCAAGGAGGGGTACTACGAGCAGGAAGGCCTGGACACCACCTGGTTCTACAACATCAACGGTCCCGTGACACTCCAGAAGATGGCGGCCGGAGACGTGGATGTGGCGATCTCCACCGCCATCGCCCCATTCTTCCAGGCTGTGGCCGGCGGCGTCGATCTCGTCTGGGTTGCGTCCACCGCCAAGAACAACTCGCCGCTGGTGGTCCGCCCGGAGATCAAGAGCATCAAAGAACTCGACGGCAAACGGGTGGGCACCCCCGGGATCGGCACCATCCACGACACCCTTCTAAGCGTTTTCGAAAAGCGCCACGGAATCAAGACACAGCACGTCTACGGACGGATCAGCGACTTGATCATCTATCTGGAAAAGCGCGAGCTTGACGGGCTCATCGCCTGGCAGCCTCCCGCGGAACTCGCCCGGAAGAAGCTCGGGGCCGTGTACCTCGCGAAGGCGGTCATCCCCGGGGCCGAGAGCTTGGGGATCATCTTCCCGCGGGCCTTCGTGCAGAAGCACCCGGAGGTCGTGAAGAAGTTCGTGAAAGCCCACCTCCGCGGCATCCAGTATTTCCAGAAGCAACCCGACAAGTTCGTCGGCTGGCTGGCCGAGCGCGAGAAATTGGACCTCGACGTGGTTCGCAACATCACGCTGGATCGGGATATGATCTCGGGGGAGAACCCGGTGACGGACCGCGAGAGCACCAAGACCATCATCACGGCCGCGCGCGACGCGGGCAAGATCCCCAAGGCGCTCATTCCGGACGACCGTGCCATCGAGGCGTGGATGGACAAGCACATCGACGAATCGTTTCTCCGCGAGGCCATGAAGGAGGTCGGCTGGAAGTAGCGAAATGGTCAACAAGTGCTATCCCTCGGCCACCGCCGCCGTGGGGGATATCGGTGACGGCGCCACGATCATGTTCGGCGGATTCGGGTTTTGCGGGATACCGGACCGCCTCATCGAGGCGCTGGCCCGGCGGGGAGTCAAGAATCTGACGGGAATCAGCAACAACTGCGGCCTCGGCGGCAGGGGCGTGGACATCCTGGTCAGGAATCGGCAGATCAGGAAGATGGTGGCCACGTTCCCTGCCCAGCGGGAACGGACCCCGTTCGAGGAACAGTACCTGGCCGGTCAGGTAGAGCTGGAGCTCGTGCCGCAGGGGACATTCGCCGAACGAATCCGAGCGGGCGGCGCGGGAGTCGGAGGGTTTTACACCAGGACGGGGGTCGGGACACCGTTGGCGGAAGGCAAAGAGCGGCGCGTCATTGCGGGAGAGGAATACGTCCTGGAGTTCCCCCTTCGGGCGGACTTTGCGCTCATCCACGCGTACCGCGGCGACCCCTATGGGAACCTGATCTACCGGGGGACGGCCAGAAACTTCGGTCCGGAAATGGCGACCGCGGCGGATGTCACGATCGCGGAGGTCGAGGAGCTGGTCGAGGTCGGCGAGCTGAATCCCGAAGCCGTCATCACGCCCGGCATTTACGTGGACAGGATTGTGGCCGTGGGGAGGGCGCCATGAGAGGCGGCCTGACGCGCCAGGAGATCGCCAAGCGGGCGGCTCAGGAGCTCAGGGAAGGGATGTACGTCAACCTCGGCATGGGCATTCCGACGCTGGTGACCCGGTGTATCCCCACGGGCCTGACGGTATTCCTGCAGTCGGAGCACGGCATTCTCGGGCTGGGCCCTCCGCCGCCGCCGGGACAGGAGGATCCCGACTTCGCGGATGCGAGCCGGATGCCTGTGACCGTCATCCCGGGGGCATCGCTGTTCTCGAGCGCGGAGTCGTTCGCGATGATTCGCGGCAGGCACCTGGATATGACGATCCTTGGGGCGTTTCAGGTCTCCGCGCGGGGGGACCTCGCGAACTGGATGGTTCCCGAACGGGGGGTGGGAAGCATCGGCGGGGCCATGGACCTCGTCTACGGAGCCCGGCGGGTCGTGGTGACGATGGAGCACGTCACGAAAGATGGGAACCCTCGAATTGTCGAGCGCTGCAGCTATCCTTTGACGGGTCGTGAGTGCGTTGACCTGATCGTGACGGACCTGGCGGTCATCGAGGTTGGCAACGATGGGCTCGTCTTGAAGGAGGTGGCACCCGGCGAGACCCCTCAAGAGGTTCAGGCCAAGACCGGCGCGAAGCTCGCGCTGAGTCCCGAGCTCAGGGAGATCAGAGTCTGAGCACGAACCCGCTTGACTTCGTGGACGTGACGCTCAGGGACGGGCACCAGTGTCTGTGGGCGACCCGGATGCCCACGGCCATGATGCTGCCCATCGCGGCACGGATGGATACCGTCGGCTTCAAGGCCATCGACCTGATGGGCGCCGTCCAGTTCGACGCGTGCGTCCGGTATCTTCGCGAGGACCCGTGGGAACGGATCCGGCTTCTGCGAGGATTGGTTCAGCGCACGCCGCTCAGCGGGCTGGTTCGGAGCAAGAGCCTGGTGAGCTTCAACCTGCTGCCGGACGACGTGATCGATCTCTGGGTTCGACGGCTGGCCGCGAACGGGATCCGTCGCCTCATGATGTTCGATGCGCTCTTCGATCTGGATAACCTGGCCCCGTCCATCAGGACCGCCAAGGAGGTCGGCGTGTACGTGGTCGGGGCTCTGGTGTACTCGCTCAGCCCGGTGCATACGGATTTCCTTTTTGTCCAGAAAGCCAGGGAGTTCGTGGCCCTCGGGGTGGACGCGGTCCTCCTGAAGGACCCGAGCGGGCTCCTGACTCCCGAGCGGGTCCGCACTCTCGTTCCGTCCATTCGATCCGCGATCGGGAATCGTTGTCTCGAAATCCACTCCCACTGCACCACCGGGCTCGCACCGATCTGTTACGTCGAGGCGATTCGGCTGGGCGTTGACTGTGTCCACACGGCAATCTCGCCACTGGCGAATGGGCCGTCGCTGCCGCCGACAGAGCGGATCGCCCTGTTCGCCCGGCGGATGGGTCGGACGGTAGCGCTCGATACCGCCGGGCTCGAGGGGATGGCGACCCACTTCCGGGGGGCCGCTGTGGCAGCGAAGAAGCCGCTCGGGGAACCGGTGGAGTACGATCCACGACAGTACGAGCACCAGATCCCCGGGGGCATGATGGAGAATTTCCGCGCCCAGCTGGCGGAGATCGGGCTGGCACACCGGCTCGAGGAAGTCCTCCGAGAGGTCGCGCGTGTGCGGGAGGAGCTTGGCTACCTGAACATGGTCACCCCCACCTCGCAACTCGTTGGGACGCAGGCGGTGATCAACGTGGTGCAGGGAGAGCGATACCGCACGGTCCCGGACGAGGTCATCAAGTACGCCCTGGGGTACTACGGGAAGCCGCTGGCGCCTTTGGATCCGGACGTCTTGGACCGGATCCTCGCGGCGCCGGCGGCCCGACAGTACGCGAGGCGAGAGCCGCTGCCGCCGATGGTGGAGCGGATCCGGGCGCGGTTCGGGGGAAGCATCTCGGACGAGGAGGTGCTCTTGCGCGTCATGTTTCCCCAGGAGCACGTGGAGGCGATGCGCTCGGCGGGCCCGATGAGGCCGGAGGCGGTCAGCGTGGCGGTGCCGCTCGTCGACCTTATCCGGGAGCTCTGTGCTCGGCGTGACGTGTCCGCCGTGTATCTCAAGAAGGACGGCGTGGCCCGGGCCGTCGGCGCGAGGACCGATCCGGCCTCTGAGGCTGTGCCGTGAAGCGGGTGCTCGTGGCCAACCGCGGAGAGATCGCGGTCCGCGTCATCGCTGCCTGCCGGACGCTCGGGCTCGAGACGGTCTCCGTGTACTCGGAGGCGGACCGGGGCGCGCTGCCCACCCGGCTCGCCGACCGGGCGGTCTGTATCGGCCCGGCCCGCGCCGCCGAAAGCTACCTCAACGTCTCCGCCATTCTCGCCGCGGCCCTCGGGACCCGATGCGATGCGGTTCACCCCGGATACGGCTTTCTGGCCGAGAACGCGGCCTTTGCCGAAGCGTGTGCCGAGCACGGCCTTCGGTTCGTCGGTCCGCCGCCCGAGGCCATCCGGCTGATGGGCGACAAGCTCCGCGCGCGGGAAGTCGCCCGGAAGGTGGGCGTGCCGGTCGTTCCCGGCTCCCAGGGGCCCCTCCTCTCCCCGTCGGAAGCCGAGCGGTTCGGGTACCCGCTCCTTTTGAAGGCTTCAGCGGGAGGTGGTGGGCGGGGGATGCGGGTGGTCCGCTCGCCGGCCGAGCTCGCAGGGGCGTTCGTCGCGGCCCAGGCGGAGGCGAAGGCGGCCTTCGGCGATGGGACGCTCTACGCCGAGCGCTTCCTGGAGCGGGCGCGTCACGTCGAGGTCCAGGTCCTCGCCGACCGGGCGGGGCACTGTCTCCACCTGGGCGAGCGTGACTGCTCGATCCAGCGCCGTCATCAGAAGCTTCTGGAGGAGGCGCCCTCCCCGGCGGTGACCCCCGAGCTGCGCGCGGCCATGGGGGAGGCGGCGCTGGCCCTGACCCGTCGCGTCGGCTACGAGAACGCCGGAACCGTGGAGTTCGTTCTTGAGCCGGAGAGCGGTCGCTTCTACTTCATCGAAATGAACACGCGCATCCAGGTGGAGCACCCCGTCACCGAGATGCTCGCCGGGGTAGACCTCGTGGTCGAGCAGCTCCGGATCGCCGCCGGGGAACCCATGCGTGTCTCACAGGCCGACGTCCGGCTCGAGGGCCACGCCCTGGAGTGTCGGATCAACGCCGAGGCGCCGGACGAAGGGTTCCGGCCGTCGCCGGGAGTGATCGGCGAGTGGGCCACGCCCAGTGGCGAGGGGATTCGGGTTGACACCCACATGTTCCCAGGGGCGGCCGTCCCCCCCTTCTATGACTCGCTGCTGGCCAAGCTGGTGGTATGGGGCACGGACCGCGCCGCCGCCATCGACCGGATGCGCCGGGCGCTCGCGGCGTTCCGGGTCACGGGAGTCGAGACCACCATTGCATTTCACCGCCGCATCCTTGACCATCCGGATTTTGTCGGAGGACGGATCCACAGCCGGTGGGTTGAGGAAGAGCTGATGACAGCGAGGAGCGCGGCGTGAGGAAGGTCTCCTTCATCGACACCACGCTCCGCGACGCCCACCAGTCCCTCTGGTCCACGCGCATGACCACCGCGATGATGCTCCCGGTCGCCCCGATCCTGGACCGGCTGGGGTTCGAGGCCATCGACCTCGTGGGCGGCGCGGTCTTCGACGTCTGTGTCCGGTACCTTCTCGAGGACCCGTGGGAACGGATGCGGATCATGAGCCGGGTGATCACGCAGACGCGGCTGATCGTGATGACCCGAGGGCAGAGCCTGTTCACGTTCGAGCTCTTTCCCGACGATGTCGTGGAGCTGACCGCCAAGCGGATCGCCGCCAACGGGATCCGGTACACGACCCCGTACGACGCCCTCAACGACATCCGGAACCTCGAGGTCCCGGTGCGGGCGGCGAAGGCGGCGGGGCTCTACGTCGCCGCGGGCGTCGTCTACACGATCAGCCCGGTCCACACCGACGCGTACTACACGGGGAAATTCCGCGAGCTCCTGCGGCTGGGCGTGGACGCCGTGTTCTTGAAGGACCCGAGCGGGCTTCTCAAGCCGGAACGGGTTCAAACGCTGATTCCCGTGCTTCGGACCGCGGTCGGCGCACTGCCGCTCCAGCTCCACACCCACTGCCTGACCGGCCTCGGGCCGATCTGTGCGCTGGAAGCCATCCGCCTGGGCGTGGATACCGTGCACACGGCCACATCGGTCCTTGCCCATGGGGCCTCGCAACCCCCCACCGAGTGGGTGGCCCGAAACGCGCGGCGGCTGGGCTTCGAGGTCTCCCTGAACGTGGATGGGCTCCAACCGGTCGCCGACCACTTTCGCTACATCGCCGCGCGGGAGGGCAAGCCGCTGGGGAGGGTCGCGGAGTACGATCCGTTCCACTACGAGCACCAGATCCCCGGGGGGATGATCTCGAATCTCCGGAGCCAGCTCCGCGACATCGGCCTCGAGCACCGCCTCGACGAGATCCTCGAGGAGTCCGCCCGCGTCCGGCGGGAGCTGGGCTACCCGATCATGGTAAGCCCGTTCTCTCAGTTCGTGGCGACCCAGGCGGCCTTGAACGTGATTCAGGGGGAGCGCTACGCCACGGTCCCCGACGAGATTCGGAAGTACGCCCTCGGCTACTACGGTCAGCTGCCCGCCCCGGTCGATCTCGACGTGCTGGACCGGATCGTGGGGCGGGAGCAGCCGGTGACGGCGCGGCCGGGCGAACTGCTGGCTCCGGCGCTCGAGCGGGTCCGGCGCGAGCGCGGACCCTTCACCTCCGACGACGATCTCTTGCTGGCTGTCTTTTACAACCCGGAGCAGTACCTCAAGCTCGTGAACGCGCGCCCGATCAAGACCGACTACCCCATTGGCCGGACGCCGCTGGCGACGCTGATCAAGGAGCTCGCCGCGCGCGGCGACATCGTTTCTGTGAAACTGATTGGGAAACCGCCCGTGCCGGTTGCCTGACGGGCGGAGCCAACCATCAAGGAGGAAGGGACATGAGCCAGGACGTTGTCATTCTCGGGGGGGCGCGGACCCCGATCGGGAAGTTTGGCGGAAGCCTCCGCCCGCTCTCCGCGGTCGAGCTGGGGGCTCATGCGATCCGCGAGGCACTCGGGCGCACCGGGACACCCGCCGACCGGGTGGACCTCTGCGTCGTGGGGCACGCCCGGCAGGCGGGAAACGGCCCGAACCCCGGCCGGCTGATGGCGGTCAACGGCGGGCTCCCCGTGACCACCCCCGCCTACACGGTCCAGCAGGCGTGCCTGTCGGGGCTCCTCGCCGTCTTCCAGGTCCGGTACGCCATCCTGGAGGGGGACGCCTCGGTCGCCGTGGCCGCCGGGGCCGAGCACATGACGAACATCCCCTACCTCTCCTTCGATGCGCGCTGGGGCGCCCGCCTGGGGCACGCGAGCCTGGTGGACGCGATGTTCAAGGACGGCTTCATCGATCCGCTGACGGGCAAGCACATGGGCGAGCTCTGCGACGCCCTCGCCAGGCGTTACGGGATCGGCCGGCCGGAGCAGGACGCCTTCGCTCTGGAGAGCCAGCAGCGTGCCGCGAAGGCGAAGAAGGACGGGCACGTGGACCGGGTCCTGGCGCCGATCCCGATCCCGCGGGGCAAAGGCGAGCCGCTGCTGTTCGCCGAGGACGAGCATGCCCGCGCCGACGCCACGCCGGAAGGCCTGGCGAAGCTTCCCCCGGCCTTCGGCGAGGACGGGACCATCACGGCCGGCAACGCCTGCGGGATCACCGACGGCGCCGCGGCGCTGGTGGTCGCCTCGGCGGACGGGGCCGGGCGCCTGGCCGCGCGGCCCCTCGCCAGGATCCTCGGGACCGCCGTCGCGGCGGTGGCGCCCGAGGACTACGCGATCGCCCCGGTGGCTTCCACGCGGAAGCTCCTCGGCCAGCTCGGGATGGAGGTGAGGCAGTTCGACTTCGTGGAGATCAACGAGGCCTTTGCGGCCCAGACGCTCGCCTGCCTGCGGGACCTGGACCTGGACCCCGGGCGGGTCAACGTCTGGGGGGGCGCGATCGCGCTCGGGCATCCCATCGGCATGTCGGGCGCCCGGATTCTGCTGAACCTCGTCCGGCAGCTGGAGGCGCTCGGCGGCCGCTACGGGCTCGCGGCGATCTGCGGCAACGGCGGGCACGGGGCGAGCATCGCGATCGAGCGTCTCGGATAGGGCCACGGGAGGAGAGACGTCAATGGCGGGAGGGCCGATCGAGCGGGTCGCGGTCGTGGGGGCGGGCATCATGGGGACCGGGATCGCTCAGGTCTTTGCCCAGTTCGGCTTCGGCGTGGCCCAGGTAGACGTGAGCGAGGCCGTCCTGGTGAAGAGCCGGGAGCGGATGCGCCAGAGCCTCGAGGGGCTGGTGGCCAAGGGAAAGCTCCCGAGGGAGGAGGCGGACGCCGCGCTGGGCCGGGTGCGCCAGACGGTGGTCGTCGCTGACGCCGCCAAGGAGGCCGATTTCGTGGTGGAGGCGGTGGTCGAGGATCTCGAGATGAAGAAGAAGGTGTTCGCGGAATGGGACCGGATCTGTCCCCCGCAGGTGATCCTCGCGACCAACACGTCGATCCTTTCCCCGACGGAGATGGCGTCGGTGACGCGCCGGCCGGGGCAGTGCATCGGGATGCATTTCATGAACCCCGCGCCGATCATGAGGCTCGTGGAGCTGGTGCCCGGTCTGCTCACGGCTCCCGAGACGGTCGAGGCGACGAAGGCGCTCGCGGGGCGGATCGGGAAGACGGCGGTGGTGGCGCGGGAGTCTCCGGGTGGGATCGTGTCCCGGATCATGATGGCGATGCGGAACGAGGCGGCCGACATCCTCGCGGAGGGTGTCGCCACGGCCGAGGATATCGACACGGCCATGAAGCTCGGCGCGGGCTTTCCGATGGGCCCGCTGGAGCTGATCGACCTGGTCGGGGTGGACCTCCACGTGACCAACTCGGAGACCATGGTGCGGGAGACCGGGAACACCAAGTACCGGCCCCACCCGCTCCTCCGGAAGATGGTCCGGGCGGGCCTCCTCGGCCGGAAATCGGGCCAGGGCTTCTACACCTACCCGCGCTGAGCGGGCGCGACGGCAGAGGAGGATCAAAGAATGGGGGCGTTCCGGTGGACGTCGAATCGATGGCTGTTCTGCACGTGGCTCGCCGTGGCCTCGGTGGTCGGGCTCGGCAGCGGGGTGGAGGCCCAGGCGCCCTATCCCGCCAAGCCGATCACGCTCCTCGTTCCCTTCGGGGCCGGAGGCACGACGGATCTGGCGGCGCGGGCGCTGGCCCAGGTGATCCCGCAGTACGTGGGGCAGCCGATCATCGTGGTCAACAAGCCCGGATCGTCGGGGGCCGTGGCCTGGCAGGTGATGATCGAGAGCCCGACGGACGGGTACACGCTGATGATGGCGGCGATCGGCACGCACGGCACGCTGCCCGCCGTGAACCCCAATCTGCCCTTCAAGCACAACCAGTTCACCACGCTCGGCCGGACCCAGGTGAATCCCACGGTGCTCGTGGTGCGCCCCGATTCGCCGTGGAAGTCGCTGAAGGACCTGCTGGAGGCGGCCCGGAAGGGCCCGATCAAGGCGAGCGTTCCGGGGCTGGGCACCATGCCCCACCTGGCGCTCGAGATCCTGGTCAAGACGACCGGCCTCCCGAAGGGGAGCCTGACAATGATCCCTTACAAATCGGACGCCGAGACCGTGACGGCCCTGATGGGCGGCCACGTGGACGTGAACTACAACAACCTCATCTCGGCGATCTCCCAGATCAGGGCGGGGCAGGTGCGGGCGCTGGCCGCCGTCTCCCCCGTCCCCGGCAAGCGGCTGAGCGACCTGCCCGACGTCCCGACCTTCACCGAACTGGGGATCCCCCAGATGAACGTCGTCGGCTGGCGCGGCGTGCTGGCCCCTCCCGGCGTCCCCGCCGACGTCGTGGACAAATGGGAGACGGCCGTCAGGAAGATGACCGAGGACCGGGGGTGGCGGGAGACGATCCAGAAGCTCGGGGACGAGCCGGCCTTCCTGGGGGCCCGCGCTTTCGGCGAGTTCGTCGAGGGGGAGTACCAGCGGTACAGGGCGGTCGCGACGGAGGTCGGCATCGTCGTCGGGCGCTGACGTGAAGACGTGGGACAGGCTGAGCGGGGCGGTCCTGCTGCTCGTGGCGGTGGCCTGGGGCTACGAATCGAGCAGGCTCCCGCTCGGACAGCCCTCGCTCCCGGGCCCGGGGTTCCAACCGTCCTGGGCCGCGGGCGTCCTGGGCCTCCTCGCCCTCGCCCTCATCCTCGAAGCCACGCTGCGGAGGTCGGAGAGCGCGGAGGCCCAGCGGCCCCGCTGGGCGGGAGAGGGGAAGGCGCTGGCCATGATGGGCTGCCTGATCGCCTACGCGCTCGCTCTGAACGCGGCAGGCTATCTCCTGGCCACGGGCGGGGTGCTGGCCGCCTTTCTCCTCCTGGAGCGGCAGCGCTGGCCGGTGGTCGTGGGCGTGGCCCTGGTCTCGGCGCTCGCTTCCTACTGGCTGTTCGCCGTGTGGCTCCAGGTCCCGCTCCCGCGGGGCCTCCTGGGGTGGTAGCCAGGAGCCACCATGGGAGCGCTGGAGGGGCTCTGGCTCGGGCTGACGGTCGCCCTCTCTCCGGTCAACCTCGCGTACTGTTTTCTCGGCGTGGTCCTGGGCACGGCGGTCGGCGTGCTGCCGGGGCTGGGGCCGGCCGCCGCCATCGCCCTTCTTCTCCCCGCCACGTACGCCATGCCCCCCACGGCGGCCATCATCATGCTGGCGGGCATCTATTACGGGGCCATGTACGGTGGATCGACCACGTCCATCCTCATGAACGTGCCGGGCGAAGCGGCCTCGGTCGTGACGTGCATCGACGGGTACCAGATGGCCCGGCAGGGACGGGCCGGGGCGGCCCTCGGGATGTCGGCCTTCGCCTCCTTCATCGCCGGCACGTTCGGGGTCCTCGGCCTGATGCTCATCGGCCCCCCGCTCGCCCGGTTCGCCCTCCGCTTCGGCCCCCCCGAGTATTTCGCCCTGACCGTGGTGGGATTGACGCTGGTGAGCTATCTCGGCGGGACGTCCATGCTGAAGGGCCTCAGCATGGCGGCGCTGGGCCTCCTCGTGGGGAGCGTGGGGATCGATCCCATCTCCGGGTACCAGCGCTTCACGTACGGCCTCTTGACCCTTTCGGAAGGCATCAGCTTCGTGCCGGTGGCCATGGGGCTCTTCGGCGTCGGCGAGGTGCTGGCCAGCGCCGGAGAGCCCGCGAAACGGGAAATTCTGAAAACCCGGCTCTCCGGCCTCCTGCCGACGCGGGACGATTGGGCCCGGGCGGGGGGTCCGCTGGCGCGGGGCTCGCTCCTGGGATTCCTCATCGGGACGCTCCCGGGAGGGGGGGCGATCATCGCCTCCTTCGCGAGCTACGCCGTCGAGAAGCGGGTGTCGAGGCATCCCGAGAAGTTCGGGACCGGGGCCATCGAGGGGGTTGCCGGTCCCGAGGCGGCCAACAACTCCGCGGCGACCGGGGCCTTCGTCCCCCTCTTCACGCTGGGGCTGCCCTCCAACGCCGCCACGGCCATGATCTTCGCCGCCCTCCTGCTCCACGGGCTCCGACCGGGCCCCCTCCTCTTCACCGAGAGCCCGGCCCTGATCTGGGGCGTGATCGCCTCCATGTACATCGGGAACGTCATGCTGCTCGTGCTGAACCTGCCGCTCATCGGGCTCTTCGTCCAGATGCTCCGGGTGCCCTATCCGATCCTGGCCCCCCTCATCATCCTCTTCTGCCTGGTGGGGGCCTACAGCGTCAACAACAGCCTCGTGGATGTCTGGATCCTGATCGGCTTCGGGATCCTGGGCTACTTCATCCGACGGCTCCACTTCGACGCCGCCCCGTTGATCCTGGCGTTGATCCTCGGGCCGATCATGGAGAATTCCCTCCGGCAGTCCCTCATGGCCTCGCGGGGGGACTTCTCCGTCTTCTTCGCCCGGCCGATCTCCGCGGCGCTCCTGGTCCTGGCGTGCGTCCTGGTCCTCCTGCCGGCGCTCCGCTGGGCGGTGGCGCTATGGGCCCGCCAGGTCGCCGGGGGCATCCGGCCGGTCGTGCCGTGAGCCGAGCCGCGCTGGATCGCCTGTTCCGGCCGCGCTCCATCGCGCTCCTCGGCGCCTCGGAGGACTTCGTCAAGATCAGCGGTCGGCCGCTGAAGTTCCTCCTGGACAAAGGCTACGGGGGAAAAATCTTCCCCGTGAACCCGAAGTACACCACGCTGGCGGGGCTCCCGTGCTATCCGAACGTGGCGGCCATCCCCGAGCCCGTGGATCTCGCCATCGTGGCGCTGCCGGCCGCGGCGGTCGTGGACGCCGTGACCCAGTGCGCGGCCAGGGGCATTCCGGCGGCCGTGGTCTTCAGCTCCGGCTTCGGCGAGGTGGGCGAGGATGGGCGGCGGCTGGAGCTGCAGCTGGCCGAAGCCGCGCGGCGCGGGGGGCTCCGCCTCTGCGGCCCGAACACGCTGGGGTTCATGAATACCTTCGACCGGGTCATGGCGACCTTCAGCCAGGCCGGGGAAGGGGAGGCCTCCGAGGGGCCCGTCGCCTTCGTCACGCAGAGCGGGGCCTTCGGCACGGCCATCTTCGCGCTCGCCCGGCAACGCGGCCTGCCCTTCGGCTACTTCGTCAACAGCGGGAACGAGGCCGACCTCGACTTTGCCGACCTGCTGGATTACGTCGTCGCCGACCCTCGCGTGCGGGTGGCCGCGGGCTACATCGAGGGCCTCAAGGACGGACGGAAGCTCCTGGCCGTTTCCGAGCGCGCCCTCGAGCTCGGCAAGCCCCTCGTCGTCGCCAAGGTCGGGCGGTCCTCCGCCGGGGCGCGGGCGGCCCTGTCTCACACGGGCTCCCTGGCAGGTTCCGATCGCGTGTACTCGGGCGTCTTCCGTCAGAAGGGGATCGTCCGCGCGGCGCACGACGAGGAGCTGCTGGACCTCGTGTCGGCGTTCCTCCACTGTCCGCTCCCGGAGGGGCGGGGGGTCGGCATCGTGACCCAGTCGGGCGGGGCCGGCGTGCTGATGGCCGACCGCGCGGAGGAGATCGGCCTGGTGGTGCCCGAGCTGGCGGAGGAAACGAAGGAGCGCCTCCGCAAAGTCATCCCGGCGTTCGGGTCAGCCAAGAATCCCGTGGACATTACCGCCCAGTTCATCGCCGATCCCGGCCTGCTCAGGTCGTCGCTCGAGATCGTCCTGCAGGACCCCCATGTGGATGCGGCCATCTTCTACCTGGGACTCATGGAGCGCTTCGCCGATCAGGTAGTCGCGAACCTGAGGGAGGTCCATGCCGGCGCCAAGAAACCGCTCCTCGTGGCCTGGGCGGGGGCGCCGGAGGCGGGGCTCCGGGCGCTCGGGCAGAGCGGGATCTGCGTGCTGCCGAGCGCCGCGCGAGCCGTCAACGCCGTCCGCGGCCTCGTGGAGTACGCCGAGGCCCGGAGCCGGTGGAAGCAGAGCCGCGGGGCCGAGAGCCGACCCGGTGGCGGCCGGGAGCAGATCCAGTCGCTGGTCCGGGCGTGCCGGTCGGAGGGTCGGCGTGTCCTGACGACGGGCGAATCGTTCGGACTTCTCTCCCGGTACGGGGTCAGGGTCGCCCGCTCTCGCCTGAGCCGCACGCCGGCGGAGGCGGCGCAAGCGGCGGAGGAGATCGGGTACCCGGTGGCTCTCAAGATCGAGTCCCCGGCCATCCGGCACAAGACGGAGGCGAAGGCGCTCCGGCTCGACGTGGCCGGCCGGCAAGAGGTTCTCCGAGCCTTCCAGGAGGTCGTGACCGAAGCCCGTCGGCACGCGCCGGAGGCGGACATCCACGGGGTGCTCGTCCAGGAGATGGTCCGGGACGGCACGGAGGTCGTCGTGGGGGTCCACCACGACCCGCAGTTCGGCCCCGTCGTCATGGTCGGCCTCGGCGGCATCTTCGTCGAGGTGCTGGAGGACGTCTCTTTCCGCGCGGCGCCGCTCAGCCGCGAAGACGCCGAGCAGATGGTGGCCGAGCTGAGGGGCGCGAGGGTTCTCGAGGGGGTTCGCGGCCGTCCGCCGGCGGACGTGCCCTCGCTCATCGAGGCGTTGATGGCGGTCTCGCGGCTCGCCGCGGACGCGGCCGGGGAGATCGCGGAGCTCGACGTGAATCCGCTTCTCGTCCTTCCTGGAGGACGGGGGGCCGTGGCCGTGGATGCGCTGACGGTCCTCGCCGAGCCTGGGACCGGAAGCCCTTGAGCGAGCCTATCTCGCCAACTCCTTCTCTGATATCATCCCTGCACCGTGGCACCGCTGCGCATCGGGCGCGCCGCTTCTTCCTCTGCTCGTTCCGTGTCCAAGCGGGCGCTGCGGCCGGCGTTCGCCGGGCTCCGCCCGGAGCCGATCCTGACCGCCCTCACTCTGCTTTCGATCTTCCTGGCCTGGTACGCTATCGCGCGCTTCCGGCTGGTGTCGGAGCTGTTCGTACCGCACCCCGCGCTGGTCTGGCAGGCGTTCCTGGACATCCTCACGGAGGGGTACCGGGGGGAGACGCTCCTCCGTCACCTGGCCGACAGCCTGTACCGGGTGATCGTGGGCTTCCTCCTGGCGGTCGTGACGGCGGTGCCGCTCGGGCTGGCCATCGGGTATTCCTCCAGGGTGCAGGCCATCTTCGACCCTCTGATCGAGTTCTATCGTCCGCTGCCGCCGCTGGCGTACTACACGCTCCTGGTCATCTGGCTGGGGATCGAGAACGAATCGAAGATCGCCCTCCTGTATCTCGCCGCGTTTCCGCCGCTGTCGGTCAGCGCCATGGCCGGCGTCAAAGGCGTCACCCCCGAGCGGATCCAGGGCGCCCAGTCGCTCGGCGCCGGTCGCTGGCAGGTCTTCCGGTACGTCATCTTCCCTTCCTGCCTGCCGGACATCTTCACCGGCATGCGGGTGAGCATCGGTTTTACGTACACGACGCTGGTGGCCGCCGAGATGGTGGCGGCCACCTCGGGAGTCGGGTGGATGGTCCTGGACGCCTCCAAGTTTCTCCGCTCCGATGTGATTTTCATGGGCAACATCGTCATGGGGATTACCGGCATCGCGCTGGACCGGATCATCCGCGTCGTCGAGCGGCGGGTGGTCCCGTGGAAAGGAAAGGCGTAGGGAGGGCATGGCGGAGATCGTGGTTCGAGGCGGGATGGGACACGCCTTCGTAGTGTCGAAGGGGAGCCGGTTCAGGGTCATGGACGTAGAGGGCAAGCAGGTGAGCGACCTCGTGGCCTTCCTCCGGGACGACCCGAGCGAGCGCTTTTCTCCCGGCAACACGCGGAAGCTCAACGGGAGGCTCAAGATCTCACGCGAAGGGGTGCTCTACTCGACGAAGTGCCGGCCGCTCCTCCGGATCACCGAGGATACGGTGGGCGAGCACGATTTCCTCTTTTCCTCCTGCAGCGCCTACGACTATCGCGTGCGGTTCGGGCTGAGGATGGATCACAACAGCTGTCTCGGCATTCTGGCCGGGGTCCTGGCTCCCTACGGGATCTCCGAGTCCATGATTCCTGACCCGTTCAACATCTTCCAGCGCACGCTGATCCGGCCGGATTGGGCGCTCGAGACCGTGGAGCCGCTCTCGAAGCCCGGAGACTTCGTCGAGTTCCGAGCGGAGGCGGACTGCCTGGTCGCGCTCACGGCGTGCCCCCAAGACCAGAATCCGTGCAACGGGTGGACAATCACCGACGTCAAGGTGATCTCTGAGTGAGGTGGCGCCGGACCTCAACGGCGCGCGGTCTGAACGATCGACGGACGTAATGGAGGAAGCGGACATGCGACAGCGACGGTGGCTCATCGGCATAGTCGTCCTTCTCCTCGCGACCGGGGTACCGGTCTCCGGCCTCTGGGCTCAGGCGAAGCCCGCCAAGGTGACCATTGGCTACCAGGTGATCCCCAACAACGAAATCATCGCCAAGGCTAATGGGTGGCACGAGAAGGAGATGGGAGTCAAGATCGACTGGAAGCAGTTCGACTCGGGGCGGGACGTGAACACCGCCATGGCCGCCGGCAGCATCGACATCGGCCTGGTGGGCTCGAGCCCCGCGGCGGCCGGCATCTCAGCGGGCGTGCCCTACGAGGTCGTCTGGCTCTACGACGTGATCGCCGACAACGAGGCGCTGGTGGTCAAGAAGGGGAAGGGGATCAAGGCGGTCAAGGACCTCGTCGGGAAGAAGGTCGCCGCGCCCTTCGGGTCCACCACCCACTACCACCTGCTGGTGGCCTTTAAGGTCTTCGGTGTGGATCCCAAGAAGGCGACGATCCTGGACATGCAGCCCCCCGACATGCTGGCGGCCTGGCAACGGGGCGATCTGGACGCCGGGTTTGTCTGGGAGCCCACCCTGATCAAGATGGTGGAGGCCGGAGGGGAGATTATCCTGCCGAGTCGGGCTCTCGCCGAAAAGGGCTTCCTCACGGTGGACGTGGCCGTGGCGCGCAAGGGCTTCGCCGAGAAATACCCGGACCTCGTGGTCAAGTACCTGCGGAACCTGAACCGGGCGGTGGATCTGTACCGGAAGAGCCCCAAGGAGGCCGCCAAGGCCGTGGCCAAGGAATTCGGCATTCCCGAGGCCGAGGCCGAGAGGCAGATGAAGACCCTGCTCATGCCCGACGGCAAGGAGCAGCTGTCCGAGAAATACCTGGGGACCTCGGCCAAGCGCGGAGCCCTCGCCAAGGCACTCAAAGACGCGGCTGACTTCCTCCAGGAGCAGAAGACGATCCGCTCGGCCGCGACCCTGGCGGCCATCGAGAAGGCGATCAACCCCTCCTACCTTGAGAAGGCTGTGAAGTAGGCGAGGGGAATCGGACACGCGGGGGTGATCGCCGTGGCCCGCCCCATATTGGAAGTCGACGACGTGACCCTCACGTACGTCTCCCGGGACGGGCCGGTCACGGCCCTGGAGCGGGTGAAGCTGGCCATCGAGGAGGGGGACTTCGTCTGCGTCGTGGGCCCGTCCGGCTGCGGGAAGACCACCCTGCTCCGGATCATCGCGGGCTTCATTCCACCGACCGAGGGCGGCGTCCGCCTGGACGGATTCCCCATTCACGGCCCGGATCCTCAGCGGGGGGTGGTGTTCCAGCAACCGGCGCTATTTCCGTGGCTGACCGTTCAGGAGAACGTGGAGTTCGGCCCCAAGATGCGGGGCGCGCCTCCCGGGCGGCGGCGGGAGTTGGCGGAGGCCTACCTCCGCATGGTGAGGCTGTGGGACTTTCGCGGCAAGCCGCCGTACGAATTGTCGGGCGGCATGCAGCAGCGGGTGGCCATCGCCCGGGTTCTCGTCAACGACCCGCGGATCCTCCTGATGGACGAGCCCTTCGGCGCCCTGGACGCGCTGACGCGCGAGCATCTCCAGGAAGAGCTGCTCAAGATCTGGAAGGCCACCGGGAAGACCGTGTTCTTCATCACTCACAGCGTGGAGGAGGCCTGCTATCTCGGCACCCGGATTCTCGTCATGTCGCCGCGGCCGGGGCGCGTTCTGGCCGCGATCGAGGCCCCGTTCAGCCGGCAGGCCGGCAACGGCGCCAGCCGGGCGGTCAAGTCCAGCCCGGAGTTCGTGGCCCTGCGCGAGCAGGTTTTGACGTACATTTGGGAGGTTGAGGGCTGAGGTCGGAGCCCTCGACGGAGGAGGAGGAGCGATGAGCGCGAAGCGGAGGATGCCGGGCGTCCTGGCGTGGTGCGTCTTCATTTCCGCGTGTATGATCCTGGTGGGGCTGCCGGCGGCGGGCGCCCAGGAGAAGTACCCGTCGCGGCCGATCGACTTCATCGTGACGTGGGGGGCGGGCGGCGGGGCCGACGCCATGGCGCGGACGATCGGCCAGCACGCCCAGCCGATCCTGGGCGTGGCCATCCCGGTCTCGAACGTCCCCGGCGCGTCGGGGAACACCGGGCTCGGCCAGCTCATGGCGGCGAAGCCCGACGGCTACACGATCGCCACCTACATCATGGACACGCTGGCCACCATCCCAATGGGGCTGTCAAAGGTGACGGTCGATGATCTCGAATGGGTGACCCGCACCCAGGTGGCCGACTCGTTCTTCTTCGTCAAGAGCGATAGCCCCTACAAGACGATCCAGGAGCTCCTGCAGGCGGCGAAGGAGAACCCCGGGAAGATCCGGGTGGCCGCGACGGGCTACGGCACGGTGGACGACGTCACGGTGCGCTTCTTCGAGAAGAAGGGGATCAAGCTGACGACGGTCCCATACCCCAAGCCCGGGGAGCGCTACGCCTCCACCCTGGGCGACCACTCGGAGGTGCTCTACGAGCAGGCCGGGGACGTCCTCCAGTACCTCAAGGCCGGCCAGCTCCGCCCGCTGATCATCTTCGCCGACAAGCGTCACCCGGCCTTCCCCGACGTGCCG
>LDXP01000008.1 GCA_001443385.1 Candidatus Rokubacteria bacterium CSP1-6 | reverse complement strand
GGTCGTCGTAGGGAACCAGTTCCACCTTGAAGCCCAGCTTCTCGATCGGGCCCTTCTTCTGCTCGATGGCCAGCTGGGTGCCCAGCTTGATCCCCTCGCCGAGGGCCGCCTGGCCGCCGGAGAGCGGGCTCTGGGTCGCGATCTTGATGGTGCCTTTCATCTGGGCGTCGGTGAAGGCCACCGGGAGCACCAGCGCCAGGGCGGCGAGGATCACGAGCGCCGTTCGGATGTGGAAGGTTTTCATCGACTCCCTCCTCTTGGCTGGGTTTCGCACAAATGGATAAGGCAGGCTCCAGGCTGCTGTCTGGCCCCTGATTATAGCCGCCTGTCCCGGGCTGTCAAGGAGGGGCGGATTCGCTCGAGCAGGCGCCGGGTGGCCTCCGCCGGATCGGGCGCCCCGCAAACGGCCGAGATCACCGCCACCCCGTCGGCGCCGGCCTCGACGACCTGGGCGGCGTTGTCCACCGTGATCCCCCCGATGGCCACGAGAGGGGCCCTGATCTGGCCGCGGACCTCTCGGAGCAGGTCCAGCCCGACGAGCTGGAACTCCGGCTTGGTGGCGGTGGGGAAGATCGAGCCCACCGCGACGTAATCGGCCCCCTCGCGTTCGGCCTGTCTCGCCTGCTCCCCGGTGTGGGTCGAGACGCCGAGGAACATCGAGGGCGGCAGGAGCCGGCGGGCCACTGAGGCCGGAAGGTCATCCTGGCCGAGGTGCAAGCCGTCGGCCTCCACGGCCAGGGCCAGGTCCAGCCGGTCGTTGACGGCGAAGCCGATCCCGGCCTGCCTCGCCCTCCGCCGGAGATCCTCGAGGAGGGGGAGGCAGCGGCGGAGGGGCCACTCCTTTTCGCGGAACTGGACCAAGCGACCCCCTCCGGCAATCACGCCATCCAGAATCTCGCGGAGGTCGCGCCCGTGGCTGGCCGTCCGGTCCAGGATCACATACAGGTCGAGCTCGAATCGTCCCCTCACCCTGCCCAACTCAGATGCCCCTCACCTTTTCTCCTCTCCCCAGCGGGGAGAGGTAGGGTGAGGGGGGGGGAGAGGATGAAGGTGAGGGGCAGTTCACAGCGCGACCTCGAGCTTCGGAATGGGGAAACTGCCGGCGCGGAACACGGGGTCTTCGAGCAGGCGCAGGTGGAACGGGATCGTGGTCTTGACCCCCTCGACGATGGTCTCGGAGAGCGCGCGCCGCATGCGGTTGATCGCCTCCGGGCGGTCGGCGCCCTGGACGATGATCTTGGCGATGAGGGAGTCGTAGACGGACGGGACCGTGTAGCCGGGCATGAGGTGGCTGTCCACCCGGACCCCCGGGCCTCCGGGGGGAACCCACGCGGTGACCCGTCCCGGATTCGGGGTGAAGGTGTCGGGATCTTCGGCGTTGATCCGGCACTCGATGGCGTGCCCGACGGGGCGGATATCGCTCTGCCTCCAGCGGAGAGGTTCTCCCCCGGCGATCAGGATCTGCTCGCGGACGAGATCGATCCCCGTCAGCATCTCCGTGACTGGATGCTCGACCTGGATGCGGGTGTTCATCTCGATGAAGTAGAAGTTTCCCTCCCGGTCCACGAGAAACTCCACGGTGCCGGCGCTGGTGTAATTCACGGCCTGCGCCACGGCCAGCGCGGCCTTGTGGAGGCCCGCCCGGGTCGCGGGCGGGATGGCCGGCGCGGGGGACTCCTCGAGGAGCTTCTGGTACCGGCGCTGGACGGAGCAGTCGCGCTCGCCCAGATGGATGCGCGTGCCGGCCCGGTCTCCCAGGACCTGAACCTCCACGTGGCGGGCCTCCTCCACGAATTTTTCCAGATAGACCTCGGAGGAGCCGAAGGCGGCGGCCGCCTCCGCCTGACACGTGTGAAAGGCCTGCGCCAGGGCCTCGCGCTCGCGGACAATGCGCATCCCGCGCCCGCCCCCGCCGGCGGCCGCTTTGAGGATCAGGGGAAACCCGACGGCCTCGGCCGCGCTGTGGGCCTGGTCCTCGTCCTTGAGGGGGCCTTCGCTGCCCGGAATGATGGGCGCGCCGGCCTGACGGGCGAGCTCCCGCGCCTGGGCTTTGTCGCCCATGAGGCGGATGGCTTCCGGGGACGGGCCGATGAACGTGATCCCGCAAGCCCGGCAGATATCCGCGAACGCGGCGTTCTCGGAAAGGAACCCGTAGCCGGGGTGGATCGCTTCGCTGTCGGTCACGGCCGCCGCCGAGATGATGCTCGGGATGTTCAGGTAGCTCGACCGGGCATCGTCGGGCCCGACGCAGATGGACTCGTCGGCGAGGCGAACGGGGAGGGAATTGGCGTCCACCTTGGAATGGGCGACGACGGCCCGGATCCCCATCTCGCGGCAGGCCCGCAGGATCCGGAGGGCGATCTCGCCGCGGTTTGCGATCAGTATCTTGTTAAACACGACCCAACTTTACCCTCCAAGGATGCGGTGCCACTGGGCCTCGAGCTCGGCCAGCGGCAGCCCGTACACGCGCGGGACCGCGGCCGCCGCCGACTCGCCCTTGCCGAGACGCGCCAGCAGCTCACGCATGCGCTCCATGCCGCCGCGCTGGAGCAGGTCGCGGACGACCCAGAGCGAGACCTGGTAGCCCATCCGGGCCTTGGCCAGGTCCCCATCCCGCAGCAGCGCTTCCAGGCCGGCCAGGGTCATCCCTCCGGAGAGGTGCAGATCGGGATCGTCGGGAATCCGCTCCGCGTGCTGGGCCAGCCCCTCCTGGAGCCAGCGGGGAGCCCGGCCCCTCGAGAGGACGTGGACGACCGCGTGGGTGTACTCGTGGGTCAGCAGGCGCTCCAGCGCTCGCGTGCGCCCCCGGAGGGCTCCCACAGGGAGCCGGATCTTCCCATCGAAGATCCCGCTCACCCAGTGGTGGGTGCCGGTGACCTCCTGGAAGCGCTCGTCGGGATAGAGGATGACGGTGATCTTCTCCGAGGGAAGGAAGTTGAACTCGCGCCCGACGGCGGCGCGGATCTCCTCGAGGATCCCGAGCACCACCCGGCGGATCTCGGGCTCCCCGGGCTCGCGGTCCTTCACCACGAAGTGCGCGGTCTCGTCCTTCCGGTACCCCGCCTCCGCCCGGCGCTCCCGCTCGAGCTTGTCCAGGAGCCGGGTGGCCTCGGGGTGGGAAGGGTCGCGCTCCAGCAGTCGGTGGAGGTGCGCGATCGCGCGGTCGCTCCGGTCTCGCTGGTCATAGAGCCGGGCCAGCAGCAGCGTCGCTTCGGGATCCGGGGAGGCGTTGACCGCCCGCTCCAGCGGCTCCAGCGCCTCGTTGGGCCGGCCCGCGTGGATGGCGGCCAGGGCGAATCCCGTCAGGAGGGGCGAGGATTCGGGCTCCTGCTGGAGCCCCTGGCCAAAGAGAAGGCGGGCCTCCTCGGCCTTGCCGGCGCGGAGGCTCTGCCAGCCCCAGCCCTCGAAGCAGCGCGCCACGTTCTGGCGGAGGATCGAGTTCTCTCGCTCCCGCTCCATGGCGTCGGCGAAGCGCTGGCAGGCGTCGGGATACTGGCCGGCGCTGTAGAACCGGATTCCCTCTTCCGTGAGGAGGGAGACCTCGGGGAGTTCGGCCCGCGAGGGCGGCAGCCCGACGAGCCGGGTTCCGGGATTGCCCGGCTGGTCGGCCGGCGCGGGAGGCTTCCAGAGGAACGCGGGACCGGCGATGGAAAGGGCGAGCAGCGCGAGAGCGACGGCGCTGAGTACCCCTGCGGCGCCCCTGAAGGCGCCTGACGCCGGCCGCAGCGCCGGGGGCCGGCACGTCGCGCACCGGGAGCCGGCGCTGAGGAGAGTTGACCCGCAGTTGGGGCAGGTCGCCACTGGGATTTCCTTCGGGTCAGGCCCGGGGTTCGATGAGGAAGAGGGGTTGGCCGTACTCGACCGGTTGACCGTTCTCGACCAGGATCTTGGAGATCCGGCCGGCCACCTTCGATTCGATCTCGTTCATGAGCTTCATGGCTTCGATGATGCAGAGCACCTGCCCTTCCTTGATGACGTCCCCCTCCCTCACGTACGGGTCGGTGGTCGGGGAAGGCGCCCGGTAGAAGGTGCCTACCATGGGTGCCTCGACGGTGACGAGGGGGGCCCCGGCTCTCTCGGCCTGCTCCGGCGGGGTCGGCGCGACGGGCGCCGCGGCGTGAGCCACCTCCCGCCGGATACGGATGCGGGTTTCCCCCCGGCTCACCTCCAGTTCCGACAGGCCGCGCGCCTGCGCGAGATCGATGAGCTGGCGCACCTCGTTGAGGGGAAGGCCCGAGTCCTCTTTGCGCTTCGCCACGCTCCTACCCCGCTCCGGCCGCAGCGGCCGTCCGAGAGATGTAGGCGCCGGTGCGGGTGTCCACCCTCAAGACATCCCCCTCGTTGATGAAGAGGGGGACGGACACCACGGCGCCCGTTTCAAGCGTGGCGGGCTTGGAGCCGCCCGAGGCCGTATCGCCGCGGACTCCCGGCTCGGTCTTCACCACCACGAGATCCACGAAATTCGGCAGCTCGATCCCGATGGGAGCGCCGTCCACGTAGAGCACCTCCACCTCCGTGTTCTCCTGGAGGAACTGCCGCGCGTCCCCCACCTCGTCCTCGCTGAGGGCGATCTGATCGTAGGTTTCGAGGTCCATGAAGTGGAAGCGGTCGTCCCGGTACAGGAACTGCATCCGCTTCTCCTCGAAGTTGACGAGCGGGACCTTCTCTTCCGCCCGGAAGGTCCTGTCGATCACCGTCCCGAGCCTCAGGTGCTTGAGCTTCGTGCGGACGAACGCCCCGCCCTTGCCGGGCTTCACGTGCTGGAAGTCCACGATGGCGTAGGGGGCCCCGTCCACCTCGATCTTCATGCCCTTTCTGAAATCGTTGGTCGATACCTGCATCGGTCTCCCCTGGGGTGAGGGGGGCTATTCTTTCACGGCCGCGGCGCGCTTCCGGCCCCTGCCACCCAGCGCTTCTTCCAGCCCGTCGCGCGCCCCGCGGTTCCCGGGATCCCGCTTGAGGACGCGCAAGAAGATCGCCGCCGCCTCGTCCAGGAGTCCCTGCTCGAGGCAGATGATTCCGAAGCTGACGGTGGCGAAGGTGTCATCCTCGAGAATTTTCCTGAGCCCCGATCCTTCTCCCGGCGCGCCGCCGCTCTTCAGCAGATCGCGGAGCCGCGCCGCCTCGCGATCCGCCGGATCCAGGGCCACCACCCGTTCCAGGTGGCGCGCGGCACGGTCCAGGTCACCCCGGCGGCGATAGATATCCGCCAGCATCCGGTGGGCCTGGAGGTCGTTCGGGCTCTGGGCGACCACCTGGTTCAGCTCGGCCAGGGCGCCCTCCTGATTGCCCTCGGACAGATACGCCTTGGCGAGGATCAGCCGGGCCGTCGCGTAGGTCGGATAGCGCCGGAGCCCGTCGCGGCAGAGGGCGATCGCGTCCCCGTTCCGCCCGGCCTTGCGGTAGAGATCGGCCAGCGGAGCGAACGCCAGCGAGGTCGGGTCTTTGGCCAGGCGCTCTGCGTAGCGGCGGATGGCGCTGGCCGCCACGGTGTCCTCCGCCATGCCTCCCCCGCCGGGCCGAGGGGCGTTGTCGGCCATGGCCTCTCTTTTATAAGTGTCGGGCGTGGTGGTTGTCAACCGGCGGCTTCCTGCATTTTCCCCAGCACGCTCAAGACGGCGTCGGGAGGGATGTCGAAGACGAGCCGGAACTCGCCGATCCGCGGGGCCAGCACGAAAGGAACCTTGCCGTCGCGCGCCTTCTTGTCTCGAGCGATCGCCTGGACGACCGCGTCGGGCGCCGGACCCGAGAACGTGACCGGCAGCCCGAGGGCTTTGAGCAGGCCGACCTGACGGGTCACGGTCTCGGCGTCGGCCATACCGAGGCGCTGGGCGATCAGTGCGGCCGCGGCGATGCCGAGCGATACCGCTTCGCCGTGGAGCCACTTGGAAAAGGAGGTGGCCGCCTCCAGGGCATGCCCCACGGTGTGACCGTAGTTCAACGCCGCCCGCGGCCCGCCTTCGCGCTCGTCGGCCTCGACGACGCGGCCCTTCAGCCGGCAGGACCCCGCGATGACCCGTTCCAAGGTGGGGAGGTCCTTGGCGAGAATCTCGCGCACGTGGGCCTCGATGTCGGCGAAATAGGCGGTGTCCAGCACGATCCCGTGCTTGACCACTTCGGACAGCCCCGACCTGAACTCGGCGTCGGGCAGCGTTGACAGCACCGAGGGGTCCACGACCACCAGCCGGGGCTGGTGGAAGGCTCCGATGAGGTTCTTGGCCCGCGGATGATCGATGGCGACCTTTCCCCCGATGGACGCGTCCACCTGGGCGAGGAGCGTGGTGGGAAGCTGGACGAAGGGGATTCCCCGCATGTACGTGGCGGCGACGAACCCGGCCAGATCTCCCACGGCCCCGCCCCCCAGCGCCAGGAGCGTGGAGGTGCGATCGAGGCCGGCCGCCAGGCAATCGTCCCAGCAGCGCTCGGCCACGGCCAGGGTCTTGGCGGTTTCCCCCTCCGGCACGCGGATCTCGGCCACGGAAAACCCGGAAGCGCGGAGACTCTCGATGACGACGGATCCGTGGAGCGCCATGACGGACCGGTCACTGACGAGCGCGGTTCTCCGCCCTGCTCCGAGCGCGGCCAGCCGCTCTCCGACCGACCGGAGGGCTCCCGTCCCGACGAGGATCGGGTAGGATCGTGGCCCTAGATTCACGGTTATCTCGGTGATGAAGGGCCCTCCTCATGTGGATCCGCGCCGGAGGCGCGGCGGGTAGATGGAGGCCAAGTCCTTTGCGGGCACCACGACCGGCCGGAGGCCGGCGTGGTCGCGCTACCAGTTCTTCAAAGATGCCTGATACGCGTCGTAGTTCCGGCGGATCTCCTCCAGGCTGTCGCCGCCGAATTTTTCCAGGAACGCCTGGGCAAGGACGATCGCCATCATGGCTTCACCGACGATGCCGGCGGCGGGGACCGCGCAGACGTCGCTCCGCTCGACCACCGCCTCCACGGCCTCTTTCGTCGCCACGTCCACGGAGCGGAGTGGCGTGCGGAGCGTGGACAAGGGCTTCATGGCGGCGCGGACCACGACGGGCTGACCGTTCGTGACGCCTCCCTCGAGGCCTCCCGCGTTGTTGGTGGTCCGCTTGAACCCCGCGTCGGCGTCGTAGAGGATTTCGTCGTGGACCTGCGAGCCCGGGCGCCGCGCGGTCTCGAAGCCCAGGCCGACCTCGACGCCCTTGATGGCCTGGATCGCGCAGAACGCCTGGGCGAGGCGGCCGTCCAGCCGCCGGTCCCACTGGACGTAGGAGCCCAGGCCGACCGGGCAGCCGAGGGCGACGACCTCGAAGATCCCGCCCAGCGTGTCTCCCTTGGCCTTGGCGTCGTCGATGGCCTCGATGATCCGCCTCTCCGCCTCCCCATCGGCGCAGCGGACCTCTGAGGCCTCCGCGCGGCGCTGGATTTCGGCCCAGGGCAGGTCGAGCTCTCCCCCCCGGATCCCCCCGATCTCGACGACGTGGCTCAGGATCTGGATGCCGAACTCGCCCAGGAGCTTCTTCGCCACCCCGGCCACGGCGACCCGCGCCGTGGTCTCGCGCGCGCTCGAGCGCTCCAGGACGTTCCGGATGTCCCGGTGCCCGTACTTCATCGCCCCGGCGAGGTCGGCGTGTCCCGGCCGCGGGCGCGTGATCTGCTTGGCGGCGGCGCCCGGCTCCGGGGGGCCGACGGACATGGTCGCCTTCCAGTTTTCCCAGTCCAGGTTGGGGATCGTCAGCGTGATGGGGCTGCCCAGCGTGAGCCCCCAGCGGACTCCCGACGTCAGGTGGACCCGGTCCCGCTCGATCTTCATCCGGCCGCCGCGGCCGTAGCCCTTTTGGCGGCGAGCCAGGTCCTCGTTGATGTTCGCTTCCGTCAGGGAGAGCCCGGCCGGGACGCCGTCAATGACGGCGACCAAGGCCTCACCGTGGGATTCGCCCGCGGTGAGGAAGCGGAACGCAAGGCTCACTGGACTACCTCTCGCTTCTTGAAATTTCCTGTTCGAGCGCCGGCTTTGCCGGCGCAGCCCGGGGGGGAGGTCCGGAAGGGGGGCGGTAGCCCCCCTCCGGGAACCTCATGACCCCTTGGGCTTTTCCGCGGGTGGCTTCGTGGTCTGAACGGGGCCTCCGCCCTTGATGACCGACGGCGTGATGAAGATGACCAGCTCCCGATCCGGATTGACTTCCTCTGAGCGGGTCTTGAAGAGCCAGCCGAGAAGGGGGATATTCCCGAACAGGGGAACTTTCGTGATGACTTCCCGCGCCTGACGCTGCTTCACCCCGCCGATGACGAGAGTTTCGCCTTCCTTTACGATGACCTCCGTCTCCGCCCTCCGCTTGTCGATGGCCGGAATGCCGCCGGTTACCGTGCCGCGGGAGTTATTCTCGACGATGACCTTCATCTTGATTTTGTTGCCATCTGGCTCACGGATCACGGTGGGGGTCACCTCGAGCTTGAGCACCGCCTCCTTGAACTGGACCTGGGTTCCCGCCGAGCTGACCGTCGAGTAGGGAATTTCCTCACCGATCGACATCTGAGCCGCCTTGTTTTCCACCGTGACGATCTCCGGGCGTGCCAGCGTCTTGGTCTTTTGCAGGACCTCGAGCGCCTGGAGGGCCAGGTTCACGTTAAACCGCGTCCCAACGATCCCGAAATTGATCGAGCCGGTGGGACCTCCAGGCGACAGCGGCGACCCCGGGAAGGCGAACGGAATGTTCACAAGGTTCCCGCCGGTGGGCAGGCCCGTAGTCCCGCTAACAGGGAGGAAGTTCGTCAGCGGGAGGTTGGGGTTGATGGGCGACGCCGGATCAAAGATGGGGGCCGGCCCCGGCAAAATGCCGGCGGTACGAGCGTTAGCTCCCTGTGCGAGGAGGATATTTTGACCATCCCTTCTGGTCCCCGCCCCCCCCCACTGGATGCCGATGTCAAGCAGGGCAGGCCGGTCGAGGATCTCCATCCGGGCTTCGATCTTGACCTGGGGGACCGGGACGTCCAGCGTCTCCGCGATGAGCTTCTTGATCCGCTCGAGGTCGGCCTGATAATGGCGGATGAAGATCGTGTTGGTCGGCTTGTGGGCGCGGATGGTGATCCCCTTGGCCAGGACCTCGGCGCTGACGGAGACCGGGCCGGCCGGCGGCGCCCCCGGCTGGGCGCCGTAGAGCTGCTGGAACGGCGGCTCCGCGATGGGCGGCGGGCCGCCAAGGCCGATGGCTGGCGTTACTCCGGTTTGCTTCAGCACGGTACCGGTCGCGGCCACCGCTCCGCCCTTGGGGAGCCCCAGAATTCCCTCGAGGGTGGTGACCACCTCTTCCGGATCGGCGTATTTCAGGCGGATCGTCTCTTCCCGGAGCGGCCCGCGGGCCTGGGCTTCGGCGATGGCCGCCTCCTGCGCCTGCTTGGCCAGCTTCGCGTTGACCTCCTTCAGCTCGGCCTCGGCCTCCTTGGCGCGAGCCTCCGCCTCGCCCTTCCGCTTGGCCTCCTGGGCCTTGGCCAGGCCTTCCCGCTCCTTGATGAGCTGCTCGGTGGACACGATCCGGATCACGCCATCCTTTTCCGTCTTCTGGAGCCCCCTGGCTTCCAGGATCGTATCCAGGGCGAGCTCCCACGAGACGTTCTGTAGGGAGATGGAGACCTTTCCCTTCACGTCCTCGCCCGCCACGATGTTGCGGCCGCTCTCTGCCGCGAGGATCCGGAGGAGATTGGCGATGTCCGCGTCCTTGAAGTCGAGCGAGATCGGCCGCGGGCCGTTAGAGGCGGGCGGCTGAGCCTGGGGCGCCTGAGCCACGCGAATCGGGGCCGGGGCCGCGGCGGGTGACGGCGGGGGCGGAGCCATCGCCACGACGGGCGGGCGCGCCGTCTTCGCCTTTGGCGCGGGGGCTGCGGGCTTGGCGAGCTCCGCCTTGGGCGGCTCGCTCTCTTTCGCACCTTCCGCGACCGGAGGCTCAGCCTTCGCCGTTTCAGCTTTCGCGACGGGCGAGGGCACAGGTGCCTTGGGCGCCTCGGCCCTGGCGACTTCGGCGGGCTTGGTCTCGGCCTGCGCCGGCGCCCCCGCGGTGGACGCGGGCTCCAGCATCACGGTGAGCCCTTCAGGCCCCTCGTCGATCCGGTAGCCGACCTTCCGGCTCAGCTCCAGAACGACGCGGGAGACCCCCTTCTTGAGCTGGCTTCCCCGGATCGTGCGGAGCGGGTCCATCCCCACGTTCAGCGGGGTCTTGCGCCAGCCGTAGCCGGTGGACTCCAGGTCGATCACGAGGCGGGTCGGCCTGTCGATCAGAGCGGTCTCGTACGCCGCGGGTCCACTCATCTTGATCTGGACCGCGAGCCCGGCGTCGCGCGGCTCCACGCTGATGTCTCGAAGCTGGACGAGCGATTCACCGGTCGGAGACTCCCCGGAACCGGGGGCGGCCAGCCCGCCCACCAGGCCGAGACCGAGGAGGAAACCCCACATCCACCCAAACCGCTTCATCGCTGTCCTCCCTTACTGCGTTCTGAGTCGCTTCACAACCGGCGTCGGGGGCAGCCCGGGTCGAGCCGCCACCGAAAAGGTCAGGCTGTCGCGGCCGATGTCCGCCACTCGGCCATCACCGATCTGGTCTCCGGCCTTCAGGATGTACCCCAGGCCGTCCGGGGCCTCCACCAGCGCCAGGCGTCCCTGCCGCCCGTGAACGATGCCTACGAGCTTCACGGCAGCGACGGTGAGACCCTTGGCGCCCTCGGCCGTTGCCAACGAGACGAACGGGTCGCGGCGGCCCTTCGGGTCGTAGGCCAGTGGCTCGAGCGGCTTGACCTCCGGCTCCTTGGGCATTGCCACCGGGGGCCCCGCCGGCCTGGCGGGCGCAGCAGGGGCAGGGGCGGCCGGCGCGGACGTCGCGGGCCGCGGCGGGGCCGGCGCGGGCGCCGGTGGGCCGCCGCAGCCTGCCAGCAGGCCAATCAGGCCGAGCGCGGCGATCCATGCGGACCTCATCGCGCGCCTCCCGGCGGGGGCGGTGCGGGCGGCCTGGCTCCCGGCCTTGCTCCCGGCGCCGGCGAAGGGGGCGCCCCCTCCGGGCGGAAGACGTACGTCGCCAGGGTGAGGTCGGCCCGAATCGTGCCCGTAGGTCGGGAGATCCCGGTGATTTTCATGTCCGTCAGGTTCACGATTCTCGAAAGCCGGGCGATGCGATCGAGGAACGTGCCCAGCTGATGGTAGTCCGCCTCGGCGCTGATGGAGATCGGGACCTCCTCGTAGACGTCCCTCGTGGCCGGGGGCCTGGGCTGGAACAGGCTGACGGCCATTCCGGTCTGGTAGGCCAGGTCCGAGACCTGCCGGTAGAGGCCGGGGATCTCCTTTTCGGACGGGAGCCGTTCCTTCGCGGTCTCAAGCCTCGCGCGGAGGGCCGCCGCCTCCTGCTTGAAACGCGCCAGGCTCGCCGCCAGCGCCCGGCTCTGGAGCATCTCCGTTTCCTTGGCCGCCCGCTGCTGCCGGAGGTCGGCCACCACCGCCATCTTCGGGGAGAGCAGGAAGTAGTACCCGCCGGCGAGGAGGACGACGAAGATGATGACCCCGAAGACGATCTTCTGGGAGCGCGGGGCTTGGGTGATGATCTCGAGCGCCATGGGCCTAGATGCTGAAGCGGCAGGTGACCTCGAAGGTCACCACCCGGGGTGTCTTGGCCAGGTCCTGCCTGGAGACGATCAGGTCCACGTCCCTGAACTTTCCCGAATTTTTCAGGTTCGACATGAGGTCGGCCACCGCCGTCGTGGAAAACGCCGAGCCGGCGATCTTCAGCACCTGCTCTTTCTCTTCCACCGACGTGAGCCAGATGTCCTGGGGAACTGTGTCCGCCAGAGCGTCCATGAGGTAGATCGGGCGGGCCTGGTTTCGGGCGATGAGGTCGATGAGCGCCACGCGCCGCTCCAGGTCCTCCTTTTCCTTCTTGAACCGCGTGCCCTCGGCGATGGACGCCTTGTGCCGCGCCGTTTCGGCCTCCAGGCGGACAATCTCCGCTGTGAGCGAGTTGCCCTGGTTGTTCAGGTAGACCCAGTAGCCGACGACCGCCACGATCACGACGACGTAGACGACCCCGAAGAGCAGGCCGAGGCCCGGCAGGGTGGGGAGCGCGATCGCGAACCGCCTGCGCGGGCGCGCCGGGAGGAGGTTGATCTTAATCATGCGGGCTTGTCCTCCGCGCGTCGCATCCCGAGCCCGACCGCGACGGCCAGCAGGGGGCCTGCCGCGTAGAGGTCATCGGCGGGGAACCGGTTTGGATCGAACTGGACGTTCTGGAACGGCTTGACCACCTCCACCGGGATTCCCCAGCTGGAGGAGAGGAACTCGTCGATCCCGGAGAGCTTGGCGCAGCCCCCGGAGAGGACGATCCGGCTGATCCGCTCCGATTCGGCCGTGGACGCGAAATAGTCGAAGGTGCGCTGGATCTCCAGCGACAGCTCGCGGGAGACCGCTTCGAGGGACGGCACGAGGTCGTCCCAGCGGACGCCCGGGACCTCTTCCCCCTTCTTGGCGGCTTCGGCCCTGTCGAAGGGGACGTTGAGCCGCTGGGAGATCGCTCGCGTGTAATTGTTCCCGCCGAAAGCGATGTCGCGGGCGAAGATCGAAACCCCTCCCCGGACGACGTTCGTCTTCATGATCGAGGCACCGATGTCGATCAGCGCCACCGCCTCCGCCGTCGTCTCCGGACTGTTCATCTCGTACTGGTTCTGGAGCGCGAAGGCGTCCACGTCCACCACGACCGGCGTGAGCCCCGCTTCCTCCACCACCGCCACGTACTCGTTGATCTTGCTCTTCTTGACGGCGACCAGCATCACGTCCATCGTTCCGCCCTGGCCGGCCGACTGTCCCACGACCTGGTGGTCCAGGTAGACCTCATCGATGGGAAGGTTAATGTGATGCTCGGCCTCCAGCATGATCGCGTCGCCCAACTCCTTCGCGGTGACCTTGGGGAGCTGGATCTTCTTCATGATGAGCTCGCGGCCGGAGACGCTGAGGACGGCGTCCTTGGTCTTGACCCCCGCCCTGCTCACGACCTCCTTGATCGCGTCCACGACCACCGGGGGGTCCTTGATCATGCCCTCGCCGATGGCGTCTGGCGGAAGCTCCACCATCGCGAAGGTCTCGAGCGTGAAGCCCTTCGAGCCCTCCTGCAGCTGGACGAGTTTCACCGCGCTCGATCCCACATCCAGACCAAAACCGGTCTTCTTGGTGGAAAACAATCCCATCGCCCCTAACCCTCTTCCTTTACTCCCTGCCGACCCGGCCGGATCGGCCCCGAACTGAGGATAAGAGAACCCCTTTTAAAATAAGCGGAAATGTCGAATTGCAGTAATTATAGGTAGTTCGATTTTTTAAAGTCAACTTTTCTCTGGACATTGCCCTTACCACAACGGGGACTGGAGGGTTGCCCGGGGAGGGGCAATGGCTAGGGGTTTTCGACGCGGAGGGGTGGATGGGGCCGGCCTGAGGATCCACGCCCCCAGGTCCCTGCAGGGCGGCCGTCGGCCCGGTTCGTTCTGTGAGTCGCTGCCATCAGTCCCAGACTCTCGGACGATGGGAATGCATCGCATGTGCCAGGCCATAGAGATGACATACCAAGGGGTTTCCGGGGGCGCCCGGCCGAGGAGAGGCAAGGGATACTGACAGGTGTCTGAGAGGGTGTCTTGCTACTGACAGGATTCAAAGAGGGCCGGAGACCCGGTCTCCGGCCCTCTTTGGCCCGAGGTTCTAAGGGGAGGTGACGCGACCGGCCGCCGAGACCGTGATGGTAAGGGCATCGCCGCTCGGGCCGGTCACCCGGAACTGTCCGCCCGGGGCGGCCGCGCCGAGCGGGGTGAAGACGGGGGGCCCTGCGAGGGCGGCGACCGTGACGTTGTTCTGGAGGCGGAAGGTTCCCCCCGCCAAGGCCCCGGGCGTGAACTGGAGGGGGACGACCGCGCCAGCGCAGTTGTTCTGGCGGAACTGGTACCCGTTGACGGGAGCTGCGACGGGCAGGACGCAGATGGGCTGGCGCCGCGTGATGGCGAGCTGCTTGGCCTGGAGCAGGGCGGTGCGCATCTCCTGGGCTCCCGCCCTGACCGCCGCGCTCCGCCAATAGCTGGCGAACAGCGGGATCGCGATCGCGGCGAGAATCCCGATGATGGCGACCACCACCAAGAGTTCCAGGAGGCTCCAGCCTCCCCGATCTAGCCGACGAATCCTCTGAGGTACCATTGCAGGATCTCCTTCCCCCAAAACAGACTGACCGCGCCCCCCAAGGCCAGGAATGGGCCGAAGGGGATCGGATCCTTCCCGCCTCTCCGGCCGGTGGCCAGGAGCGCCACGGCAACGCCGGCTCCGAGCAGCACCGCCAGAAACAGGCCGAGGAGCAAAAGTTTCCAGCCGAGAAACGCGCCGAGCATGGCGGCAAGCGTGATATCGCCTCCGCCCATCCCTTCCACCCCCATGACCAGCCGGCTGCCCAGGATGATCGCGTAGATGATTCCTCCGCCCACGACGATGCCCAGGAGCGAATGGGGCCAGGAGGGCCGGCCCAGGACCACGCTGGCCAGAAAGCCGGCCGCGATGACCGGCAGGGTGATCCGGTCCGGGATCAGCTGGTGCTCGAGGTCGATGACCGTGATGACCATGAGCGCCGAAAGGAAGACGAAGGCGAGGGCCAGCTCCCAGCCGAGCCCGAGGTGGACGTAGGCGAGGGCGAAGAGCAGCGCCGTTCCGAACTCCACGCCCGGATACCGCCACGCGATAGGCGCGCGGCAGTCCCGGCAACGCCCCCGGAGGACCATAAAGCTGAGGACGGGCACGTTGTCGTACCAGCGGATGGGGTGCGCGCAGGCGGGGCAGGCCGAGCCGGGCCTCCAGAGGCTTCTCCCATTGGGGAGGCGCGAGGCGCAGACGTTGAGGAAGCTCCCCACGATTCCTCCCAGCGCGAGGGCACCCGCCACCATCATGCCTTCCTCGCCACCGCGGGCCTCACGGCACCGTCACCACGGTTCCGTCGCCGCTGGCCGCCAGGATCCCGATGATATCCACGACGACCAGAAGCTCGATGAGCGTGAAGCCGCGAGGGCCTCTTCGGTGCACGAACCGCGCCACGCGGAGCCTCCTCCATCCTCTCTGTCCTCTATCACAGTGGGGGGGTCCTTTCCAGCAGCCCCACCCGGGAGACAAAGAGGGGAGGCCAGATTTTGGCCTCCCCTCCGTCGTTTGGGCTTGCGGTCTCAGCTACGGAGCTACGACCGGGTTGCCGCTGTTGTCGCCGTTGGTCGGGGTCGCGGTGACCGAGAACGTGCCTGGCGCCGGGTACGCGACGAGATAGGCTGCGCCCCAGCCGGCGGGGGGAACGGGATTCGCCGAGAAGAACGGGCCAGCCGTCTGGTTGCCAGAATTGGTCACCACCCCAGTCAGGCCGCCCGCGGCATAGAGGGCGCCGCCAGCGCCCGGCAAGGGGCCCATGCAGCTATCGCCAGCGCTTGCTGGGTAATCGCCGCAGTGGGCGGAATACTGGACGATCGCCGAGGCGATCGAGCGCGTATCGGCCTGGGCCTTCGCGGTCCGCGCCCGTGACTGGATGTTCTGGTACAGCGGCACCGCGATCGCCGCCAGGATCCCGATGATGGCCACCACGATCATCAACTCGATGAGCGTGAAGCCCCGTCGGTTACCGAAGGTCACCCGCTTCCTCCACCACTTCATCATCTGAGTCATCCTCCTTTTTTCTCTCGGTTTAGGGATTCCGAGGACCCTTTGTCCTCCGAGCGTTCGAGGGAGCCTATGAGTTCCCTCATCCCTGCCCGGTTATCCTGCAGGTTCGATGCCAGGGATCGGGGATACGCTCCGGTGGACGGCTCTCAGGGTAAGTGGTGGGAAAGACGAGCGATTTGGAACCACCCCGGGCTAGTCTCTGCGTCGATTCCGGTCCGAACGCTGACGCAATCTGTTGGCGGCCCCGTCAAAAAACGTCACTTCTCGGGCTCGGCGTCGCGGTCCTTTCCCAGCTTGTGCTTCTGAAGCTTGTAGCGGAACTGGCGAAAGCTGAGCCGGAGGAGCTCGGCGGCACGGGTCTGCACCCCCTTGGTTCGATCGAGGGCTTTCGTCAGGATCCGCGCCTCGATCTGGTCGAGCGTGGCGTCCAGGTCCATCCCTTCCTCCGGGAGGTCGAGGTCGACCCCCCGGGGCTGGCGCTGGCGGCGGACCGACTCCGGCAGGGCGTCAACGCCGAGGATCTCCCCCGTTCCGAGCACGACGGCGCGCTCCACGACGTTCTCCAGTTCCCGGATGTTCCCCGGCCAGTGGTACTGCTCCAGCAGCGCCAGCGCCTCCGGAGACACGCCGCGCACCTCCTTGCCGAGCTCCTTGCCGTACTTCTGGAGGAAGTGCGCGACCAGCAGTGGGATGTCCTCCCGGCGCTCGCGGAGCGCCGGGAGATGGATGGGGATCACGTTCAGCCGGTAGAAGAGGTCCTCCCGGAGCGTGCCGTCGCCCACGGCGGCCTCCAGGTCCTTGTTGGTGGCCGCGATGAGGCGCACCTCCACCTTCATGTCCTTGGTGTCCCCCACCCGCCGGATCTCCCGCTCCTGGATGGCGCGCAGGAGCTTGACCTGGAGCAGGGTCGGGATTTCGGTGATCTCATCGAGGAACAGCGTTCCGCCGTCGGCGGCGGAGAAGAGGCCGACCTTGTTGGCCACCGCGCCCGTGAAGGCTCCCTTGACGTGCCCGAAGAGCTCGGACTCCATAAGCCCTTCCGGAATGGCCCCGCAGTTGACCGAGACGAACGCCTTATCTCGCCGGTGGCTGTTGAAGTGGATGGCCTGGGCCACCAGCTCCTTGCCGGTGCCGCTCTCGCCCGTGATCATCACCGTGGAGAGGCTATCGGCGATTTTCCGGATCGTGTCGAAGACCTCCACGATCTTGGGGCTCTTGCCGATGATGTTCTCGAACCGGTACTGCGTCTCCAGCTGGCGCTTGAGGTTGAGGTTTTCGTCGCGGAGGCGCTTCCGCTCCAGCGCCCGCTTGATGTTCAGCGTGACCTCGTCGTACTTGAACGGCTTGGTGATGTAGTCGTAGGCGCCGAGCTTCATCGCCTCCACGGCGGTCTCCGACGAGCCGAAGGCCGTGATCATGATGACCACTGTGTTCGGTGAAAGCTCCTTGGCGGCCTTCAGCACCTGCAGGCCGTCCACCTTGGGCATGCGGACATCCGTGATGATCGCGTCGAACGCCTCCCGTCGCACGGCCTCGATGGCGGCCTCGCCGCCGTCCGTGACGGTCACGTCGTAGCCTTCCTTTTTGAGGATGCTGAAGAGCACTTCCCGCATGCTGCGTTCATCGTCCACCACGAGGATGCGCGCGTCGGCCATGGTCGGATGCCTCAGGCGTCGCGGGCGGATTCGGCCAGGGGCAGCCGGAGGGTGAACGTCGTCCCGACTCCGGGTTCGCTTCGCACTTCGATGTCGCCGCCGTGGTCCTGGATCACCCGATGGACCAGCGCGAGGCCGATCCCGCTGCCCGCGGGCTTGGTGGAAAAGAAGGGCTCAAAAATGTGCAGGAGGCTCTCCGGGTCGATCCCGGTTCCGGTGTCGGCCACCCAAACCTCCAGCTTCCTGGTCTTCCGCTGGGTCACGATCCCGGCCCCGATGCGGAGCTCTCCTCCCGCCGGCATGGCCTCCAGGGCGTTGATGCAGAGGTTCCAGATGGCCTGGCGGAACTGCTGGGGGTCCACGCGCGCGGTCGCCGTGCCGTCGTACTCCCGCGCGATCTTCAGATCCGGGGGGAGGGCCCGGTGCTCGAGCAGCAGCAGGACCTCGTCGAGCACCTCCCCCACGTTCATCGGCAGGGGATGCAGGGGAGCCGGACGCGCGTATTCGAGGAACTCCTTGACGATCTGATTCAGCCGATCCGATTCGTGCAGCACGATCTCGATAAGACGGTCATGGGGCCCGCCGCGGGGCAGCTCCCGGGTTAGCACCTCGATGGCGCCCGACATCGACGCCAGCGGATTCCGGATCTCGTGGGCGATGTTGGCCGCCAGGCGCCCGATGGTCGCGAGGCGGTCCGCCTGGCGCATCCGCTCCTCCATCTGCTTGATGCTCGAGAGATCCTGGAAGACGCCGATGATGCCGGCCAGCTCTCCCCGGCCCGATCGGAGGGGCCAGAACGAAATTCCCAGGGGAACTTCCCGCCCGTCCTTGCGCCGGAGCCGCATCTCGTAGCGCCGGACCTGCCAGCCCTCGACGCGCGCGGCGAGGTCGATCTCGTCCGGGGGGATCCCGTCACCGAAGACGGATTCCCAGCGGCGTCCCACGGCCTCGGCCGCCTGGTAGCTGGTGATCTCCTCGGCGGCGCGGTTGAGGGCCGTGATTCGCCGCTCGAGGTCCATCCCGACGAGGCCGGAGCCCAGGGACTCGAACATGAGGTCCTTGAAGGCCTGGAGGTCGGAGAGGTCCTTGCTCTGGTCCGCCAGGGCGCGATGCATGACGTGGTACCGCTCCCCGAGCGATCCGGCGAGGACGCCGACGACCAGGAAGGCCGCCGTGTTGAGGAAGATCGTCATGACCTCCAGGGCGGTCGTTTCCGTGGGCTCGACGAGCAGGGAGAGCGCGGTACGACTCAGCACGAGCGCCGTGTACAGGAGGCTGGACAGGGCTGCGATGGCGAGCCCTCCCGGGCGCGCCAGCACCACGCAGGCCGCCGTGACGACGAGCACGTACAGGAATGTGAAGATGCTCCGGGGCCCGCCGGTGAACGCGACGATGGCCGTCACCACCAGGCTGTCGAGGATCAGCTGCAGCCAGGCGAAGCGCCGCAGGTTTCCCGCCGCGGGCTGGAGGAGGAGGAAGATCACCGACGCCGTCCCGGCGCCGGCGAGGCACAGCGCGAAGGGAAGGAACGGGTAAAGGAGGCTTCCCCACAGTCTGAGGAGGGCCCCCATGCCCAGGAGCAGGCCGGCCGCCAGCAGCCGCGCGACGCTGAGTCCGCGTAGGACTGCCGAGAGGTTGGGGACCTCGAGCACTGCCACTCGCTATTTGACCAGGGTCACCAGCCTGAAGATCGGGAGGTACATGGCGATGACCAGGCCGCCGATGACCACGCCCAGGAACACGATCATCATCGGCTCGAGCAGGGCCGTGAGCGCGGTGACGGCAGTGTCCACCTCGTCGTCGTAGAAGTCGGCGATCTTGTTCAGCATCGCGTCCAGGGCGCCCGTCTGCTCGCCCACCGAGATCATCTGCACGACCATGGGGGGGAAGACCGTGGAAGCCTTCAGCGGCTCCGCCAGCGTCTTCCCGGCGGTGACGGAGGCGCGGGTCTCCAGCACCGCCCGCTCCACGACACGGTTGCCCGCCGTCCGCGCGGTAATGCGAAGACCCTCCAGGATCGGGACGCCGGACGAGACCAGCGTGCCGAGGGTGCGGGTGAAGCGGGCCACCGACACCTTTCGGATCAGCGTGCCGAACACGGGAAGCTTGAGCACGAGGGCGTCGATGAGCGATCGCCCGCCCTCCGTCCTGTAGTAGGCGCGGATCCCGACCACGATGCCGATGGCGCCCCCGAGGATGAGCCACCAGAAGCGGGTCGCAAAGTCGGAGAGCCTGATGACGATCAGCGTGGGCAGGGGGAGATCGGCCCCCATGCCGGCGAACATCTTGGCGAATGTCGGGATGACGAAGGTGAGCATGAAGATAACCACGATGAACGCGACGCCGACGATGGTCAGGGGGTAGATCATGGCGGACTTGACCTTCCGCTTCAGGGCCGCAGCCTTTTCGATGTAGACGGACAGCCGCTGGAGGACCGTGTCCAGGATACCGCCCGCCTCTCCGACCTCGACCAGGTTCACGTACAGCTCGTCGAAGGTCTTCGGGTGCCTCCGGAGGGCGTCGGCGGGGTGGACCCCGCCTCCACGCTTCCGGCCACCCTGGACGTCACCGTGCGGAGGGTCTTCGATTCGCTCTGCTCGGCCAGGATCGTCAGGCACTGCACCAGGGGAAGCCCCGCGTCCACCATCGTGGAGAACTGGCGGGTGAAGATCGCCATCTCCTTGTCCTTGACCTTGCCGCCGAAGCGCCCACCGACGCCGGCGGCCCTCGCCGGCCCGCCGGCCTTTTCCTTGATCTGGGTGACCAGGATGGCCTTGCGGCGCAGCTCCGCGACGGCGGCCGTGCGGTCGGGCGCTTCGATCTCGCCGGCGGTGGAGCCCTGGGTGGTGCGTCCCTGATAAGCGAAGAACGGCATCGCGACTCCCTCCTCCTCAGTGTCTCGCGAACGGGGTCGCTTCCGCCGCGACGCGCGACGCCATTCCGGACAGGAGCTGGTTGAGCTCGTCGGGAAGCGTCGACCGGTTCATGGCATCGTCGCGGGTGATAAGACCCCGCTGGACCAGTGAGCCAAGGGACTGGTTCAGGGTCTGCATCCCGAACTTCGTCCCCGCCTGCATGGCGGAGTAGATCTGGTGGATCTTCTCTTCCCGGATCAGGTTTCGGATGGCGGGGGTGTTGATCATGATCTCCAGCGCCATCACGCGCCCCCTGCCGTCGGCCCGGGGAATCAGGGTCTGGGAGAGCACGCCCTCGAGCACCAGCGAGAGCTGGGACCGGACCTGGGGCTGCTGGTGGGGGGGGAACACGTCGATGACTCGGTTCATGGTTTGGGCGCAGGAGTTCGTGTGCAGGGTGGCCAGGGTCAGGTGGCCGGTCTCGGCGATGGTGAGGGCGGCGGAGATCGTTTCCAGGTCACGCATCTCGCCGATCAGGACGACGTCCGGATCCTGGCGGAGGACGTACTTCAGCGCCTGGGTGAACGAGTGGGTGTCCGAGGTGACCTCGCGCTGGTTCACCATGCACTTCTTGTGCTGGTGAACGAACTCGATGGGATCCTCGATGGTGACGATATGGTCCGAGCGTTCGTTGTTGATCTTGTCGAGCATGGCCGCCAGCGTCGTGGACTTCCCGGAGCCCGTCGGGCCCGTCACGAGGACGAGTCCTTTCGGGCGCTCCGCGAGCTGCGCCACCACCGGGGGCAGCCCCAGGTCGTCGAAGGAGCGGATCTTGAAGGGGATCACGCGGATCGCGGCCGCCACCGCCCCCCGCTGGCGGAAGACGTTGGACCGGAAGCGGGCCAGCCCCTGGATGCCGAAGGACAGGTCGAGCTCGTTCTCCTCCTCGAACTTCTGCTTCTGGCCTTCGTTGAGGACGCTGTAGCCCAGGCGCTGCGTGTCCTGCGGCGCCAGGACTTCGAATTCGGTCAGCGGGACGAGCCTCCCGTGCAGCCGTATCTGGGGGTACGTGCCGGTCGTGAGGTGGAGGTCAGACCCCCCCCGGTCGATCAGGATGGTCAACAGCTCGTGCATCGTCGCGGCCATGTGTCACCGTTCCTTTATTCTCAAGTCGAAGATTCGCCGAGTGCCGGGTTTCCGGCCTGTCGCCTAGCCGATCGTCACGCGGAGAATCTCCTCCGCCGTGGTGGCCCCCTCGAGCACTTTCAAGAGCCCCGCCTGGCGGAGGGTTTTCATCCCCTGCTGCTGTGCCAGCTCGCGCAGCTCGGTGGTGCTGGAGCCACGCAGGATCAGCTCCCGGATCTCGCTGCTGACCACCATCACCTCGTACATCGCCGTTCGCCCCTTCATCCCGGTGAAGTTGCAGGCCTGGCATCCCTTGCCCTTGTACAGGGTGACCCTCCCCAGCCCCTGGGGGACGTGGCCGTAGGGCGTCAGGCTCTCCTCGTCAACCTCGTAGGGCTCCCGGCACTCCTTGCAGACCCGGCGCGCCAGGCGCTGGGCCAGCACCAGGAGGATGGATGAGGCCACCAGGAATGGCGGGATCCCCATGTCCTGGAGCCGGGCGATGGTGCCGGGGGCGTCGTTGGTATGCAGGGTGGAGAAGACGAGGTGGCCCGTGAGAGCGGCGCGGATGGCGATCTGAGCGGTCTCGAGGTCGCGAGTCTCGCCCACCAGGATGACGTCGGGGTCCTGGCGGAGGAAGGACCGGAGGACCGCGGAGAAGGTGCGTCCGATCTCCTCGTTGACCTGGACCTGGTTGACCCCCTTCAGGTTGTACTCCACCGGGTCCTCGGCGGTCATGATGTTGATGTCCGGCGAGTTGATGGTGTGGACGGCGGAGTAGAGGGTCGTCGTCTTGCCGGACCCGGTTGGCCCGGTGATCAGAATCATGCCGTAGGGCTGGTGGATCACTTTCTTGAAGTTCTCCATGCTCCAGTCGTCGAAGCCAAGCTTCGCCAGATCGAGCGTGAGCGCTTCTTTGTCGAGGATTCGCATCACGATCTTCTCGCCGAAGATCGTCGGCAGCGTGGAGACGCGGAGATCGATCTCCCGGCTCGAGTAGCGGATCTTGATCCGCCCGTCCTGGGGGAGCCGGCGCTCGGCGATGTCCAAGTTGGACATGATCTTCACGCGGGAGAGAAGCGCGGCCTCGAGCCGCTTCGGCGGCGCCATCATTTCCTGCAGCACGCCGTCAATGCGGTAGCGGACCCGGAACACCTTTTCGTACGGCTCCAGGTGGATGTCGGAGGCGCCCCGGCGGATGGCGTCGGTCAGGATGAGGTTGACCAGCTTGACGACCGGCGCCTCCTCGGACGCGTCCTTCAGCTCGAAGATGTCGATCTTCGACGGCGCGACATCCTCCCCGCCTTCCACGAGCTCCACGTCGGGGGCTTCCCCCTCCATGGCGGTGATGACCTCGCTGAAGGCGGAGGCCTGCGGCTCGTAGAGGCGCTCGATGGTCTGGCGGATGGCGCCCTGGGAGGCTACCACCGGGAGGACCTGGAGGTTCGTCATGAAGGCGACATCGTCGAGGGCGAAGACGTTCGTCGGGTCGGCCATGGCCAGCGTCAGGGCGTTGCCCGTGCGCTTGACGGGGAGCACCTCGTACTTCTTGGCGATCTGGGCCGGCACGAGCTTGACGACCTCGGGGTCGATGTCGAGCTGGGAGAGCGTGATGGACGGGATGCCATACTGGCGGGAGAGGAAGCCGATCAGCTGATCTTCCTGGATGAGCCCGAGCCGGACGAGGATCGAGCCGAGCTTCTCGTTCGAGCCCTTCTGCTCGGCGAGGGCGCGTTGCAGATTTTCCTGGGTGATGAGGCCCTCGTTGACGAGGAGATCCCCCAGGCGCCGGCTAACTGGCTGTCCGACTTTGCTTTGTGCCATGAACTGCTGTCACCCTACCCGAGTGTCGTTCCCGTTAGTGTACCGCAGGCGGGCCGGTCCAGGTATTTGGAAATCCACGTGGCGCAATGACAGGCCCAACGCATTCGGTCTTGGAATGTGCAGGGAGGATGCCAGCAACAGCCGGAAATTGCAACAGCCGGGAAACATTAAATTTTTCTACTTTTTATGGCCAGAATCTTCGCTGGATTGTGCCGTTGTGACACCGTAATGGACTCCGTAATGGACCGACATGTCACGGCGGGAATCGTTACACGAGCCGCTTTAGCGTATCCGTGAAGGCCTTCCACGCATCTTCCTGATACAGCACAAACGCGATTTTGCGGAGGCTGGTGGTTCCCGCCTTGAGGTGGGCCACCACGGCGCCGAGCATCGCCTCGGCGGCTGCGGCGGCCGGAAAGCCGCCAACGCCGGTGCCCAGGGCGGGGAAGGCGATGGAGGTGAGCTTGCGCTTGTCGGCCAGGGCCAGGCTCGAGCGGGTCGCCTGGGCGATCTTCGGGGCGTCGGTCTTTAAATCCTGACCCATGGCGGCCGCGTGGATGACGTGCGTGGCGGGAAGGTTGCCGGCGGTCGTGATCACGGCCTCCCCCGCCTCGATTGGACCCTGGCGGACCGCTTCTTCTTCGATGATCACTCCACCCTTTCGCTTGATGGCCCCGGCGACGCCCGCTCCCATCCAGAGGTGGGAGTTGGCGGCGTTGACGATGGCGTCCACCTCCCAGTCGGTGAGATCGCCTCGCTCGATGACAACGTCGGTCTTCCCGATCCGCGCCTTCATGGCCGCCCGGTCTCCGATCCGCCCGGGTCCTTCTCCCGAGCTTTTGCCGCCTCCCAGGATCGGTCCATCCGCTCCGGGGAAGTCTCGGAGAGGCTCTTCCCCTCAGCGGCGAGCTCGCGTTCCATAAGCATGAAGCGGCGGCGGAACTTGTCCGCCGATCCCCGGAGGCATCCTTCCGCGTCGAGACCGCGCAGGCGCGCGACGTTGACGACGGCGAAGAGCAGGTCCCCCAGTTCTTCCTGGAGCTGGGCGCCGTCGCCGCCGGCGAGGGCCTCGTCCACCTCGCCGACCTCTTCTTTGACTTTGGCCCACGCCCCCGCCGCGTCCTTCCAGTCAAAACCGGTGCGGGCCGCCTTCTCCTGGAGGCGCTGGGCCCGGAGGAGCGCCGGCAGGCTCTGCGGCACGCCGTCCAGCACGGAGCGGGACGCCCCGCCCCGGGTCGCTTCCTCGTGCTTGATCCGCTCCCACTGGGAGAAGGCTTCCCGGGCGGTGGAGACCTTCGCTTCGCCGAAGACGTGAGGATGGCGCCGCACCATTTTTGCGACCAGCCGCTCGAGCAAGTCGGCCATGGTGAACTCCCCCAGCTCGCGGGCGACCTGCGCGTGGAACACCACCTGAAAGAGCAGGTCCCCCAGCTCCTCCATGATGGCGTCCCGCTCGCCGCCTTCCAGCGCCTCGAGAGCCTCGTAGGCTTCCTCGATCAAGTAGGGCTTGAGCGAGGCGCGGGTCTGCTCGCGGTCCCAGGGGCAGCCCTCCTCTGCCCTGAGACGGGCCATCACGGCGAGGAGGGAGTCAAAGAGGGTTCCGGGAGAGTCGGTCATGTCCGGCACCTGGGAATGGTAAGCGCATTATACACAAGGGGAAATCCAGGCTCCAAGCACCATTGGCCCCGCGCCTTGTTCCGCCTCCGATCGGTGTGGTAGGCTCGGAGCGTTGCCTCCCCAGGACGCCCCCGAAGAAGGGTTTACCGTCAGAGATCGCCGGGGCCGGGGCGACGAGCCCGAAGCCGCTCGGCCTCTTGAGCGCGCTGCCACCATCCTGCCGGAAGGGGCCCCGGCGTCGCCGCGAGCTGCCGAGGCGGCGCCGGAGGCGGATCTCGCTGCGCTGTTCCTGCTGCTGGCGAACTCGGCCCTCTATCATCTGGGCGAGGGGGCGGACGCGGCGGGTGAGGCGGCCCCGGTGGACCTGGCCCAGGCCCAATTCAGCATCGACCTGTTGCGGCTGTTGAGGGAGAAGACCGAGGGGCACCGGTCGCCCGACGAGAGCCGGCTTCTTGAAGGGATTCTCTACGACCGCGAGATGCGCTTCGTCCGGGCGGCGCGTTCGCGCTGACCCGGGCAGGAATTACGTTCGCGGCGTGATGACCACCCTTCCCTGCTCGATCGTGATCCCGTCCACCGCCGGCGGTAGCTGCCACCGCAGCAGGGACTGTCGCCTTCCGCCGATCATCCAGGACAGGACCCAGGAACCCAGGTCCTGATTGCCCAGGCTGAATTCGCTGACCACGAGCTGCCCGTACGGGCGCTCGGTCCTGGATCGCCGCTTCTGCACCTCGATGGTCCCGCTCACCGTCACCCAGACGGGACGATCCAGCGCGGAGGCGGGGAGGTACTCTGCCAGCAGGGAAAAGGGGAAACCCTGGAAGAGGTTGACGAGTGTCGTCCGCCCCTGCACCTCGATGGTGCCCGGGGAGAGTCTCACGATGATCGGCGAGAAGGGGAGGCCCTCGCTCTCTTCCAGGTGCCGGGCCAGGAACGCGTTCAGCTCGCGCTCGGTGAGCACCACAGACTCTGCGGAGCGCCTAGAGTCCCGCGTGGCGAGTTCGAACAGCTTTTGCTGGGCCCGGTGGCCGTCAGAGGGGGTGTATTCGATGCTGGGAATGGCCGGCATGTCGAAGAGCGACCCCGCGTAGTAGAGCGCCACCGCCCCCCCGACGAGGGCCACCGCCAGGATCAAAAGGAGGACGAAACACCCCATACAACCGAACTTCATAGCCGAACCCTAGCACCGGCGTCTCATAAGGATCAATAAAAAAAGGTTTTATTTGAGATCCTGGGGTTTTTCGAGACACATATTGACAAGCCTAAACTCAGATGATATAAGGTGAACAGACTAAGGTTTTCGAGGCCAGATAAGGAGAACGTACATGGCGAAGGTAATCGGTATCGACCTCGGGACGACGAACTCCGTGGTGGCGGTCATGGAAGGCGGTGACCCGACGGTCATCTCCAACCAGGAGGGGAGCCGCCTCACCCCGTCGGTGGTGGGCTTTACGAAGGACGGCGAGATCCTGGTCGGGCAGGTCGCGAAACGCCAGGCCATCACCAACCCCGAGAACACGGTCTTTTCCATCAAGCGCTTCATGGGGCGCCGCCACGACGAGGTGCTGCAAGAGACCAAGCTCGTCCCGTACAAGGTCGTCAAGACCGACAACGCGGACGCGCGCGTCGAGGTGCGCGGCAAGGTGTACTCGCCTCCCGAGATCTCGGCCATGATCCTCCGCAAGCTCAAGGAGGCCGCCGAGGCCTACCTGGGCGAGAAGGTCTCGAAGGCCGTCATCACCGTCCCGGCGTACTTCAACGACAGCCAGCGCCAGGCCACCAAGGAGGCGGGGCAGATCGCCGGCCTCGAAGTGCTCCGGATCATCAACGAGCCGACGGCCGCCGCGCTCGCCTATGGGATGGACAAGAAGAAGGACGAGACGATCGCGGTGTACGACCTGGGCGGCGGCACCTTCGACATCTCGATCTTGGAGATCGGCGACGGCGTGTTCGAGGTGAAGGCCACCAACGGCGACACGCACCTGGGGGGCGATGACTTCGACCAGCGGGTCGTCGACTGGATCGCCGAGGAGTTCAAGCGTGAGAACGGCATCGACCTCAAGAGGGACCGGATGGCGCTCCAGCGGCTGAAGGAGGCCGCGGAGAAGGCCAAGTGCGAGCTCTCGACGACCCTCCAGACCGAGATCAATCTCCCGTTCATCACGGCCGACGCGAACGGGCCCAAGCACCTCGTGCTCACGCTGACGCGCGCGAAGCTCGAATCGCTGGTGGCCGACCTGATCGAGCGCACGCTCGGCCCGTGCCGGCAGGCGCTGCAGGACGCCGGCAAGAGCCCGCGGGACATTGACGAGGTCATCCTGGTCGGGGGCCAGATCCGGATGCCGAAGGTGCAGGAGATGGTGAAAGCCCTCTTCGGGAAGGAGCCCCACAAGGGCGTGAACCCGGACGAAGTCGTGGGCGTCGGCGCGGCCATCCAGGCCGCCGTGCTCACCGGCGACGTCAAGGACATGGTCCTGCTCGACGTCACGCCGCTGTCGCTCGGCATCGAGACGCTCGGAAGCGTGATGACCCGACTCATCGAACGCAACACCACGATCCCGACGAAAAAGTCCGAGATCTTCACGACCGCCGCCGACAACCAGACGTCGGTGGAGGTGCACGTGCTGCAGGGCGAGCGGCCCATGGCGCGCGACAACCGGACGCTGGGCAAGTTCCACCTGGTCGGGATCCCACCGGCCTCGCGCGGCGTGCCGCAAATCGAGGTGACGTTCGACATCGACGCGAACGGCATCGTGAACGTCTCGGCCCGGGACACGGCGACGGGCAAGCAGCAGAACATCACGATCACGGCCTCGTCCGGGCTCACCAAGGAAGAGATCGACCGGATGATGAAGGAGGCGGAGGCGCACGCGGCGGAGGACGCCCAGCGCCGGCAGGAGATCGAGGTCCGCAACCAGGCGGACTCGTTGGTGTACACGACCGAGCGGACCCTGCGGGAGCACGGCGACAAGGTTCCGGAGGGCGAGCGCAAGGTGATCGAGGACGCGCTCAACGAGGCCCGCGAGGCGCTGAAGGGAGACGACATCAACCGGATCACGCGCGCCCAGGAGAACCTGATGAAGGCCTCGCACAAGCTGGCGGAAATCATGTACCGCGAGGCCCAGGCCAAGGCCGGCGCCGGGAGCACCGACGCCGGGGCGGCGGGCCAGGCCAAGTCCAAGGCGCCCGAGGGAGATGTGGTGGACGCCGAGTTCGAGGATCTCGGCGAGAAGAAGTAAATGAGGCGGGACTACTACGCGGTGCTGGGCGTCAGTATCGGCGCCGGCCAGCGGGAGCTCCGTCAGGCCTACCGCCGGCTGGCCCGCCAGTACTCCCCCGACGTCAACTTGTGGGATGTCGAGGCAGGGGGGCTGTTCGACGAGATCTCTGAAGCCTATCGGATTCTCAGTGATCCCGGTGCGCGCTCTTTGTACGATCGCTTCGGCCACCGCGTGTTCCGCCGACCGGCGGGCGAAGCGCAGGGGCAGCGGGGGGACGATGTGTACGTCCCCGTGGAGCTCTCGTTCGCCGACGCGGCGCGCGGCGTCGGGCTGACGCTGAACGTGGAGCGCTTCCGGCCGTGCCCGGAGTGCGCCGCGGCGGGGTGCCCGGCATGCCGCGACCGCGGCCTTCAGCCGGAGGTCGCGGAGGTGCCGGTCGCGATCCCCGCGGGGGTGGACACGGGGGCGCAGCTCCGCGCGCCGGGGGAGGGGCATGCGGGGCCGTTCGGCGGCCCGCGGGGTGACCTGATCGTGATCACGCGCGTCGCGGAGCATCCATTCTTCATCCGCAAGGGCGACAACGTGCACTGCGAGGTGCCCGTGACGCTCGGCGAGGTGGTGCTCGGCGCGCGGATTCGGGTGCCGACGCTCGACGGCGAGACGGCGCTGGTCTTGCCGCCCGGCACCCAGAGCGGCCAGGTCTTTCGCCTCCGCGGCAAGGGCATGCGGCGGCTGCACGGCGAGGGCACCGGCGACCTGTACGTCACGGTGCGCGTGAGCATCCCGCGGGGGCTGGACGCGCGGACCCAGGGGATCTTCCGCGAGCTCGAGCGCCTGTTGCCGGAAACGCCGCGCGCCGGCTGCGAGCGCTTTCGAGGGGGGGCCGCGTGACGAACAAGGGCAAGCCGCTCTACATGATCGGCGTGGTGTCCGACATGCTCAAGCTCCACCCTCAGACCCTCCGGTTCTACGAGAAGAAGGGCTTGATCCAGCCGAGCCGCACCGTGGGCCGAACCCGGATGTACTCCGCGGAGGACGTCGAGGACATTTCCCGCGTCGTCCGCCTCACGCGCGACCTCGGGGTGAATCTTGCGGGCGTCGAGACCATCTTAAAGATGAGGCGCCGGATGCTCGACATGCAGAAGCAGATCGAAGACCTGCTGGCCTACGTCCGCGAGGACGCCGGCCGGTCCCGGGAGCACCGGGACCGGGGCCCCGGCGAGGCGCTGGTCCGCGCGGCGTCGGGCCAGCTCCGCCCGCTCGACGTGTTTTGACGGTGGGGGACCGACCATGACCGCACAGTCCACGATGATGCTCCCCGATCTCCTGTCCATCCTCCCTCTCCGGGACACGGTGCTCTTTCCCCAGGCCGTGCTCCCGCTGGCCGTGGCGCGCGTGCCGTCGGTGCGCCTGGTGGACGACGCCCTCGGAGGCTCCCGCCTCATCGGCGTGGTCACGCAGCGCGACCCGGCCGTCGAGGAGCCCGGCCCCGACGATCTGCACGCCGTCGGCACGGCAGCCCTGATCCACAAGGTGCTGAAGCAGCCGGACGGGACACTCCGCCTCGTGGTGCAGGGGATCGCGCGCTTCCGGATCGTCGAGATCGTCGAGCGGGAGCCGTTCCTCCGGGCGCGCGTCGAGGAGGTCGGGGAGGCGGAGCCTGCGGCGGGGGACCTCGAGGTCGAGGCGCTGACCCGCAGCGCCGCCAACCTCTTCCAGAAGATCATCACGCTGTCGCCCATGCTGCCGGAGGAGCTCGCGGGGGTGGCTCTCAACATCGCCGACCCCGGCCGCCTGACCGACGTCATTGGCGCGTCGCTGCCGACCCTCGGCTCGGCCACCAAGCAGGATCTTCTCGAGACGGCGGATGTCAGGCGGCGGCTCGAGAAATTGATCGCGGCGCTCACCAAAGAGGCCGAGGTGCTGGAGCTGGGCTCCAAGATCCAGTCCCAGGTCCAGTCGGAGATGTCGAAGACCCAGCGCGAGTACTACCTGCGCGAGCAGATGAAGGCGATCCAGAAGGAGCTCGGCGAGGGCGACGAGCGCAGCCAGGAGATCGGCGAGCTGCGCCAGAAGATCGAGGCGGCCGGGATGTCCGAGGAGGCCCGGAAGGAGGCCCTCCGCGAGCTCGACCGCCTGGCCAAGATGCCGCCGGCGGCGGCCGAGTATACCGTGAGCCGGACCTACCTCGACTGGCTGATCGCGCTTCCCTGGCAGAAGGAAACTGCCGATCAGCTCGATATCGCCCGGGCGCGGGGGATCCTGGACGAGGACCACTGGGGGCTCGAGAAGGTGAAGGACCGGATCCTGGAATACCTGGCCGTCAAGAAAATCCGGCCCGGCGGGAAGGACCCGATCCTTTGCTTCGTGGGCCCGCCCGGGGTGGGGAAGACCTCCCTCGGCAAATCGATCGCGCGAGCCCTCGGCCGGAAATTCGTGCGCATCTCGCTCGGCGGGATCCGCGACGAGGCCGAGATCCGCGGCCATCGTCGCACGTATATCGGCGCGCTCCCGGGCCAGATCATCCAGGGGCTCCGGCGGGCCGAGTCGAAGAACCCCGTGTTCATGCTGGACGAGGTCGACAAGCTCGGATTGGACTTCCGCGGGGACCCGGCCTCGGCGCTGCTCGAGGTGCTGGACCCCGAGCAGAACAGCACATTCCGGGACCACTACGTGGATGTGCCCTTCGACCTCTCCAAGGCGCTGTTCATCACGACCGCCAACATCCTGGACCCCGTGCCGCCGGCCCTGCGGGACCGGGTGGAGGTGCTGGAGCTCCCGGGGTACACGGAGGAGGAGAAGGTCGCCATCGCGCGGCGGCACCTGATCCCCAAGCAGACCGCCGAGCACGGCCTCGTCGCGGGCGAGCAGATCGAGTTCAGCGACGACGCGCTGCGGTTGCTGATCAGGAACTACACGCGGGAGGCCGGGCTCCGGAACCTGGAGCGGGAGATCGCGACCCTCTGCCGGAAGGTGGCCCGCCGGCGGGCTGAAGGACGGACCGACACGGTCACCATCTCGCCGCAGATCGTCGGCGAGTTCCTGGGGGCGCCGAAGTATCTCCTCGAGGAGCTGGAGGAGCGGACCCGGGTTCCCGGCGTCGCCGTCGGGCTGGCGTGGACCGCCGCGGGCGGCGACATTCTCTTCGTGGAGGCGAGCCGCATGAAGGGCGGCAAGACGCTGTCCCTCACCGGCCAGCTCGGCGACGTCATGAAGGAGTCCGCCCAGGCCGCGCTCTCCTGGGTCCGCTCGCACGCCGCCGACCAGGGGATCCCCTCCAACTTCTGGGAGTCCTCCGACATTCACCTCCACGTCCCCGCGGGCGCCATCCCCAAGGACGGGCCCTCGGCGGGCGTGACGATGGTGACCGCCCTGGTCTCGCTCCTCAGGGGCCGCTCCGTCCGGCCCGACCTCGCCATGACGGGCGAGATCACCCTCACGGGCCGCGTCCTTCCGGTCGGCGGAATCAAGGAGAAGGTGCTGGCCGCCAAGCGCGCCGGGGTCAAGACCCTGATCCTGCCGAAGCGGAACGAAAAGAATCTTCTGGAAGACGTCCCGCAGGCGGTGCGGGAGTCCATGACCTTCCACCTGGTGGAGAGCATTCCCGAAGCGATGGCCCTGGCGTTCGCCGAGTTGCCGGTCCGGTCGGAGCCCGTCGTCCCGAGCCAAGTGGCCGAAGCGCTCGCCTGCCCGACGGCTTTCTGACACCGAGCCGAGGCTAACCTCTCGACTTCTTGATCCGTCGCCCCTGGCACGTCCTTTGCTCTAGAACGAAATCCCCAAAACTTGACAGGCCGGAGCGCGGCCCTCTACGATGGAGCGTACTGTGCGACGTTCGCTTCTTTTCCTCTTCTCGGCGGCGCTGGGATTCCTGGGCTGGGCCGACCCGGCGCCGGCGTCGTCTTTCCGGATGGTGGACAAGGATGGGGTGGTCCACCTGACCAACGCTCCCACCAGTCCCCGCTACCAGCCCCAGCCCGGGTGGAGCGGCACGGCGTCAGGCTGGCTGGCGATCCCCGAAGCCGTGCGGGGGCGGTACGCCCAGGAGATCGTGGACGCGGCTGACCGTTACGGCCTTGACCCGAGCCTCGTCCAGTCGGTGATCCGGGTCGAGTCGGCCTTCAACCCGTGGGCCGTCTCGCGCAAGGGGGCGCGGGGGCTCATGCAGCTCATGCCCAAGACGGCATCCTCGCTCGGGGTCCGTGACGCCTTCAACCCGGCCCAGAACATCGACGGCGGCGTGCGCCACCTGCGGAGCCTGATTGATCGCTACGGGGGGAATCTGCTGCTGGCGCTGGCCGCCTACAACGCCGGCGCCCAGGCGGTCGATTGGTACCGCGGGATCCCGCCGTACCCCGAGACGCAGCAGTACGTCCGGCGCATCCTCTCCCTGTACGGCGGGGGCTCAGGCGCGGGCACGCCCCAGGTCATCTACCGATACGAGGACTCGCAGGGCAGCATCGTTTACACGAACATCCCGCCCGTCTTCCCCTCGGCGGGCCGATAAGCTTCGCACGACCCGCTTCGCGGGTGCCCGCCAGGGATCGCCTTCGGCGACCGATGACCTCTCGGTCGTCGCCACTCCTTTGCGGGCACCCAGTCCCGCAGGAGGCGGGCTGGGTCGTTACGCCTCCGGTGTGCTCCTCCCTCGGGCCTCCACCCACCTTCGGTGGGTACCCGGCTCGCTTCTCGGCCCGCCGTCCGACGGGCCCGCCAGGCGCTAGGCGCGGCGCCAGACCAGATCCAGGAACCGGTCCAGGAACCCGTCGTTGACGAAGACGTCCACCGCCTCGCGCGTGGACCGGTGATCCATGCCCCAGATGGCGGCGCGCTTGCCGGACTCCGGGTTCATCTGGATGAACAGCTGCTGGTCCCGCGTGAACGCCACCGGCAGGTCCTCGTAGATCTGAGCCGTGAAGGCGTTGACGCCCGGACCGCCGATGGCGATGGCGGGAAAGAACTCGGCCATCTCCTGATTCATCACCCACATGTCCGTGAGGACCACCGCCGACCGGTTCTCGGCCCCTGCGCCGCGCGTGTTGACGAGGCGCCTCAGCTCGTATGCGATGGGCCGATCCTCCTCCTCGGGCAGGATGCCGTACCCCACCACGATGAGGATCGTGGAGCGGATGTCGAAGTAGCGGGCCATTACCTGATCAGCTTGGCGAGGATGCGGAAGTCGTCCGTGTCGGCTTTCTGGAGGAGTTGGAAGAGCACGCTCTCGGTCGTGGTGATCACCGCGCCGGCCTGCCGGAGCTGATCCACGCCCATCCGCCAGCTCCCCTGGGTGCGCGAGGTCACGGCGTCGGCGGCCACGTGCACGGTGTAGCCGTCCGCCAGGAGGTCGAGGCCGGTCAGCAGGACGCAGACGTGGGCCTCGATCCCCGCCAGGATCACCTGCCTCCGACCGGTCGCCTTGAGCCGGGAACTGAACCCCTCGGCGTCGCAGCAGGAGAACGCCACCTTCTCGACCGGCTCGACGGGACCGAGCGCTTCCTTGAGCTCGGGCAGCGTGTGGCCGAGCCCCCCGGGGTACTGCTCGGTGATCAGGGTCGGCAGCCCGAGTCGCCGGGCTGCCGTCGCAAGCACCTTGAGGTTCTTGACCACTTCCTCCCGGTGCTCGGCGTCCATGGCGGCGAAGAGCCGCTCCTGCACGTCCACCACGATGAGCGCGCTCCCGTCGCGGGTGAGCTTCATCGGGTGCGGCATGCCTCCCTCTACCTCCTCGCGCAGGCATCAGAGCCATCGGTCGAGGCCGCGATACTGGATCGCCTCGGCGAGGTGCTCGGCGGCTATTGTCTCACGACCTGGGGGACGATGATACTTTGAATGTCTCTGCGTGTGGCTTACACTCATCTGGAGGGAGTTCGAGATATATGGCGGCCAGTGTCCTTCGTCTTGTTTCTGCCTTGCTGGGTCGGAGTGGCCTTGCCATCACCATTGGGGTGGTGACGTTCGTCATTTACTCCCCCGCGCTTCCGAACCAATTCCTGGACTGGGACGACTCGGCAAACTTCCTCAACAACCCGCACTTCCGGGGACTCGGCTGGGAGCAACTCCGATGGATGTTCACCACCTTCCTCATGGGGCACTGGATTCCCCTGACCTGGATTACGTTTGGCCTGGATTATCTCGTGTGGGGAATGAACCCAATCGGCTATCACCTCACGAACATCCTGCTCCACGCCGCCAACGCCGCAGCATTTTATTTCGTGGCCTACCGGCTGCTTGCAAAGGCCATGACGGGGTTTGGAGAGATCGGGCTTCGCTTGGGCGCGGCGACGGCGGCACTCTCCTTCGCTCTGCACCCCCTTCGAGCAGAGTCCGTGGCCTGGGTGACGGAACGCCGCGACGTCCTCTCGGGCCTCTTCTTCCTGCTTACGATCCTGACGTACCTGAACGCGTGCGACGCGCAGGGCGCAACACGACGAAGATGGCTGGGCAGTTCGGTGGGATGCTACATTCTTGCCTTGGCGTCGAAGTCCATTGTCATGACGCTCCCCTTTGTTCTGATTGTGATCGACGCGTACCCGCTCGGCCGCATCGGTGGACGGTTGCGGGACTGGTTCGCTCCCCAAGTCCGGCAGGTGTGGAAGGAGAAGGTGCCCTATCTCCTCCTGTCCCTCATCGGAGGAGCCATCGCGCTTTACGCGGTGCGGACTGGGTCGTCACCGACATCCCTAGAGAAGTTGCCTCTCCTCTCCCGTGTGGCCATCGCGCTTTGGAGCTTCTGCTTCTATGTCTGGAAGACCGTGTTGCCCCAGGGGCTCTCACCCTTGTACGAGTTACGTGGGCCGGTCGACCCGCTGGCTCTGCCGCTCCTCGGGAGCGCAATCGCGGTCGGAATTCTCTCCGCGGGGTTCTTCCTGCTCCGGCGGCGGTGGCCTGCCGGCTTGGCCGTGTGGCTCACTTACATTGTGATGTTGCTGCCGGTGAGCGGCCTATTCCATGATGGCGGACAACTCGCCGCCGACCGCTACAGCTATCTTTCATGTCTCGGCTGGACCCTCCTCGCGGGGGCGGCGGTGGCCGCCATGGTCAGGGGCGCGACCGGTCGCTCACTTACTCGACCGCTGGCGCGCGCGGCACTGGCGGCTACCGCAGCCTGGATCATCGGGCTGGGGGCGCTCACCTGGAACCAGGTGCAGATCTGGCGAGATCCGGACACGCTGTGGAGCCATTCTCTGCAAATCGACCCGGACTGCGCGTGGTGCCACAACAACTTGGGTGTTGCCCTGGGCAGCCGCGGCCTTTTCCCCCGGGCGATCGAGCATTTTGAGCGCGCCGTGGCGTCCAGACCCCACCTCCTCGTCGCCCACCACAACCTCGGGTTCGTCCTGCTGCGAGTTGGTGACCCAGCGAGAGCCAGCGAACACTTCCAGCGGGTCCTTTCAGAGGACTCCGGGAATGTTGACGCGAGGGCCTATCTGGGTGAAGCCCTCGTCCAACAACGAAAGCCCGGGGAGGCGGTTCCACACCTGGAGCTGGTTATCCGACAGAACCCGACTCACATGGGCGCCCTCACGCACCTCGGGATAGCACTGGTCGAACTCGGCAGGCCTATGGACGCGATCCCCTACTTCCAGCGCGCGATCGCGCTCTATCAGAATGCCCCGCTGCCACGCCTCGGGCTTGCGCGTGCATATCTGGCCTTGGGGAACACCGCCGCGGCCCAGGAGCAATCCGAAATTCTCCGTCGCCTCAATCCGCGCCTCGCCGGACAACTGCCTCCCCCGACATCGGCTGGAAGTCCCGCTGAGCGGCGGTAGCCAACGGGAGAGATTCCGACACTCAGAGCCACCGGTCCAGGCCACGGTACTGGATCGCCTCGGCGAGGTGCTCGGCCGCGATTGTCTCACGACCTTCCAGGTCCGCGATAGTCCGCGCCACCTTCAAGATCCGGTCGTGGCCGCGGGCGGAGAGCCCGAGCCGCTCGACGGCCAGGGCGAGGAGCTTCTGCCCGTCGGCGGGGATGGCGCAGAATCGCCGGAGCTGGCTGGCGCTCATGCGCGCGTTCACGCGGGCCGCCGATTTCGTGAAGCGCTGCGCCTGAATCGCGCGCGCCCTGAGGACGCGCTCGCGGATCGCCGCCGACGTTTCCCCGGACGCGTCCCGGGAGAGCTCCCGGAAGGGGACCGCCGGGACGTCCAGGTGGAGGTCGATCCGGTCCAGCAAAGGGCGCGAGAGGCGGGCCAGGTAGCGCTCGCGCTCGCCGGGAGTGCAGAGGCAGGCCTGGAGGCTGGGGCAGCCCCGGCGGCAGGGGTTGGCGGCGCCCACGAGCTGGAAGCGGGCGGGAAAGCGCGAGGCCCCCGCGGCGCGCGCCACGACCACGGCGCCGTCTTCGAGGGGCTGGCGGAGGCTCTCGAGCACGTGCTGGGAAAACTCGGGCATCTCGTCGAGGAAGAGCACGCCCGAATGAGCGACGCTCACTTCCCCCGGGTGGGGAACACTCCCGCCGCCGATGAGCCCGGCCTCGGAGATCGTGTGGTGGGGCGCCCTGAAGGGACGAACTCTCAGCAGCCCATCATTCGGAGCCAGGAGCCCGGCCACGCTCCACACGGCGGAGACCTCGATCGCTTCCTCCAGCGCGAGAGGGGGCAGGATCGTGGGAAGCCGGCGGGCGAGCAGCGTTTTCCCAGCGCCGGGCGGGCCGATCATGAGGACGTTGTGGCCGCCGGCGGCGGCGATCTCGAGGGCCCGCTTGGCGTGGGCCTGGCCCCGGACCTCGGAGAAGTCCACGTCGTCCACGCTCGCCTGACCGGCCAGCGCCTCGGGGTCCACGCGCGCCGGCTCGATCGTTCGCTCGCCGGCCAGCCACTCAACGGCCTCGCTGAGGCGTCGGAGCGGGAGGGCCGTGAGGTTGGAGATCATGGCGGCCTCGCGGCAGTTGGCGGCGGGGAGGAGGAGGCCGTCGAGCCCCTCGCGGCGGCAGGCGAGCGCGATGGGCAGCACGCCGCGCACCGGCTGGACCTCGCCGTCGAGGGAGAGCTCGCCGATCAGGAGGAAACGCTGGAGGGCGTCACCCTTCACCAGTCCCGTGGCAGCGAGGATTCCCAGGGCGATCGGGAGGTCGAAGGCGGCACCTTCCTTTCGGAGATCCGCGGGGGCAAGGCTGACCGTGATGCGCTCCATGGGGAAGGTGTAGCCCGCGTTCCGGATGGCGCTCCTGACGCGGTCGCGGCTCTCGCGGATGGTGGAATCGGGGAGCCCGACCATGTTGAAGGCGGGAAGGCCTGACGTGACGTCCACCTCGACGGAGACGAGCGCGGCCTCGATCCCGGTCACGGCGGCCGAGAGCACCCGGGCCAGCATAGCCGCGATTGTCTGGCGCTGATCCTCTGGCGTCAACGTCCAGAATCCGATACATTGCTGGGGACGCAGCCCCTGGAGGTAAACATGAAGATCCGAGCGGCCGGCCTTGTCACCACCGTCGCCTTCGGCATCCTTCTGGCACCCCTGGCCACTCAGGCCCAGCAGTCGGGAAAGGTTCACCGAATCGGGTTCCTGGGGAACTCCACCGCCGCCCTCGAGGCCAATCTCGTCGGGCCGTTCCGCGAAGGCCTGCGTGACCTCGGCTATGTCGAGGGCCGAAACGTCCTGATCGAGTATCGGTGGGCTGAAGGGAAGTACGAGCGCTTTCCCGCTCTCATCGCCGAGCTGATCGCCATGAAGATCGATGTGATCGTGACCGCCGGCACACCTGCTACCCTCGCCGTCAAGAAGGCGACGACGTCGGTCCCTCTCGTCATGGTGGCCGTCGGCGATCCCGTCGGCACGGGTATCGTCGCGTCCCTCAACCGGCCCGGTGGGAACATCACGGGGTTGACCTCGATCTCACCGGAACTGGAGGGGAAACGGTTGGAGCTGCTGAGAGAAGTCGTTCCCAAACTCTCCCACGTCGCGATGCTCTGGAATCCGGTGAGTCCGTTCCAGGTGATCGCGGAGACGGAGGTGCGAGCCGCGGCCAAGGTGTTGCGGATGAAAGTGCTGTCCCTGGGGGTGCGAACCCGGGAAGAGATCGAGGACGCGCTCGCCGCAATCGCCAGGGAGCGGCCGGGCGCACTCCTCGTGCTGGCGGATCGCCTGTTCCTTCATAATCGCGCGCGCATCATGGAGTTCGCCGCCCAGCACCGCTTGCCGGGGGTGCATGCGTACCGGGAGTTGGTTGAGGCGGGCGGGTTGATGTCCTATGGGCCGAGCTACGCGGGGATGCACCGGCGGGCCGCGACGTACGTGGACAAGATCCTCAAAGGGGCCAGCCCGGCCGACCTGCCCGTGGAGCGACCGGCAACGTTCGAGCTAGTCGTCAATCTCAAGGCTGCAAAAGCCCTGGGCCTCACGATGCCGCAGTCCGTTCTCCTCCGGGCGACCGAGGTAATCCAGTAGCCTACAGAACCAGGATGATGTAGGCGGTCGCGAGGTGGTCGAGCAACCACCAGGACCACGGCAGCCACACCTCGCTCTCGGCATACACCGCGCTGGAGATCGCGCCCCCCAGGAGCAGCACGAGAACCCATTCGGGCAACCCCAGCACGCGAACGAGCGGGCCGAGGGTGACCGCCAGGATCACCATGGCGAACAGGAGCATGAAGAGCGCGACCGTGCCGACGAGCGGTGTCAGCAGGAGCAATGAGACCAAGCCGACGAGCGTCTCCGCTCGGAGGACGCCGACATTCCGACCGGCGTTGAGCAGTTCCGGCTGGTGCTGAAGCCGCTGGATCGCCTCGTCGATCGGCCCCCACGACCAAAGGCTGAGGTAGGCGACAACGAAGAGGGGTCCCACCAACAGAAGGATCCAGTGGGTCCACCGCCACGGCAATAGGTTGAACATCTGCGTCGAGATGATCTTAAGCCCGCGGGCCAGCCAGGACAAAATTCCGCCTTAACGACCGCGCGCCGCATCCCGCTTCGTCGCCTGAGGGGAGACAACCGCCCGCTTTTCGTTTATGCTCCTCCCGGGGCAGAGTTCCCGGGGAGGATTGTCTCATGCGACTGGCCGACAAGGTGGCGATGGTGACGGGCGGGGGGAGCGGGATCGGTCGGGGGATCGTCCGCTGCATGGCGGGGGAGGGGGCGGACATCGTCATCCCCGACATCCAGGCGGCCAACGCCGCCCGGGTGGCCGACGAGGTGAAAGGGCTCGGCCGCCGGGCTCTGGCCCTCGAGTGCGACGTGACCCGGCAGGCCGATATTGATCGTATCGTCAGCAAAGCGCTTGAGACCTTCGGCAGGCTCGACATTCTCGTCAACAACGCCGGCGTCGCCTCGCGCCCCGGGATGCCCTTCACGAACAACACGGAGGCGGACTGGGACCAGGTCTTCGCGGTGAACGTCAAGTCCATCTTCCTGCTCGCGAAGGCCCTCACCCCCCACTTCATGGAGCGTCGACAGGGGCGGATCATCAACATCGCCTCCATCGCGGGGCCGATCTCGGCCGTGACCATGCCACCGTACAGCGTGTCCAAGATGGGCGTGATCACCTTCACCCGGATCCTCGCCAAGGAACTGGCCCCGCACAACGTGACGGTGAACGCCCTCTGCCCGGGGGTGCTCTGGACCGACTTCTGGCAGGGGCTGGCGGCCCACATCGCCGAGACAAACCCTGCCTTCAAGGGCATGACGCCCCGCCAGGTGTTCGACAAGCGGGTGAAGGATCTGATCCCGATGGGGCGGGAGCAGACGCCTGAGGATATCGGCTGGGCCGCCGTTTTCCTGGCCTCGGACCAGGCGCGGAATATCACGGGACAGGCGCTCAACGTCGATGGCGGCACCGTCATGCATTAGTAGTTCCCCCTCACCCTGCCCTCTCCCCCATCGGGGGAGAGGATAAAGGTGAGGGGGGCCGGCTTGGGGAGGGTCCATGAACGGGTTCGACCTGAAAGGCAAGGTGGCCATCGTCACGGGCGGCAACGGCGGGATCGGCTTGGGGATGGCCCGGGGGCTGGCCGCGGCGGGGGCGAGCGTGGCGGTGGCGGCGCGCGATATGGCCAAGAGCGCCACCGCGGTGAAGTCGCTGGAGACCCTCGGGGCTCAGGCCTTCGCGGTGGAAGTGGACGTGACCCTCGAGCCCTCAGTGGCAGCGATGGTTCAGGCGGTGGCCGACCGCTTCGGCCGGCTGGACATCCTGGTGAACAATGCGGGGATCAACATCCGCAAGTCGCCCGAAACCTACACGCTCGATGAGTGGCGCCGGATCCTCGACACCAACCTCACGAGCGCCTTCATGTGCTCAAAGGCCGTCTATCCACACATGAGGAAGGCCGGCGGAGGAAAGATCATCAACGTCGGCTCGATGACATCCCTCTTCGGCGCCTCCTTTGCGGTCCCCTACGGCGCCAGCAAGGGCGGCATCGTCCAGCTCACCCGGGGGCTCGCCTCCGCGTGGGCCAAGGACGGGATCCAGGTCAACGCCGTCCTGCCCGGCTGGATCGACACCGAGCTCACCCTCCAGGCCCGCAAGGACGTCCCCGGGCTCCACGACCGCGTCCTGGCCCGTACACCCGCGGGCCGCTGGGGGGTGCCCGACGACCTATCGGGCGTTGCGGTGTTCCTGGCCAGCCCCGCCTCCGATTTCGTCACCGGCGCCGCCATCCCCGTGGACGGGGGCTATTCCATCCAGGGCTGAGAACCCCCAAGGGTGAGGGGGGGATCACGGTGAGGGGGACTCTAGCAGCTTCCGGGCCTCGGCTTCCCACCAGGTCATCCCGAGAGATCGGAACAGGGCAGCGGCCTTTTGCAGGAACACTTTCGCTTTCTCTTCATCGCCGAGCTTCCTGGCTAGGACTCCCTGGCTCATCCAGCAGCGACCGAGGAGGGGTTTGAGGCCCAGGGTTTCGGCGAGGCGGGCGGCTCCCCCAAACTGCTCCTCGGCCTCTGTTCGCGCCGGCGGGGTCTGACAGGCGGCAACTTCCCCGAGGAGCAACCGGCTTGAGGCCTCCTGGGCTTGCTCGGCGTGAGCCTGAGCGAACTTCAGCCCCTCCTGGCCTGCGCGGCGCGCTTCCTCTGTCCGGCCTGCGAGGAGGAGGGCTTCGCCCAGGTTCGTCCACCAGTGCCCGCGGTTGACTAGGGCTCCGGCCTCCTCCTGGAGGCGGATCGCCTCTTCGTGGAGGGATATAGCCTCAGCTGGGCGGCCTGTCAGGGCGTAGGCGATTCCGAGGGCTGTGGCGGATCGCATCGTCCAGCCCGCGAAGTTCTTCTCGCGGCAGACGCGCAGAGCCGGTTCCAGCAGCGCGATGGCTTCCGAGAGTTCCCCTTTGAAGGTGTGGAGATAGCCGGTGCAGGTCCGGATCGCGGCTAGGCTGTAGGGGTGGTCGGCAGCCTCCGCCACCCGGGCGCCACGCCGAGCGAGCTCCTCCGCTCGCTCGAACTCTCCCAGGAACGCAAGCGATTCAAGGGCCCAGGCGCAGGAGACCACGTAGGGTAACCCTGATAGGGCGAACTGCTCCCTGGCTCGCTCCCCCTCGAGCAGCTCCACGTTCCGGGCGAGGTACTCGACAGCCTTGGCGAACTGCCCGAGGGAATGGTAGGCGTGACCGAGGTAGAGGTTCCCCGTGACCCGGAGCGTCAGGTTGTTCAGGGCGTCGGCCGTCTCAAGACAACGCTGGCCGTACTCGATGGCGCGCATCGGCTCGCCCATGGCCCAGTAGTACTGCACCAGGAAAGCGTAAATCTTATGGAGGCGGACTGGGTCTCCGAGATGCCGGGCAAGCTCTTCCGCCCCCTGGAAGAGGGTGAACAGCCGATCGAGCCGTCCCAGGCGCCAGAGGGGGGCGCGCATCTCGAGGCGGAGGTCGATGGCCTGGCGGTCGCGCTCCGGGTCTTCGGGGAGGTGGTCGAGCGCCTCCAGAGCCCGCTCGTAGAAACCCACCGCCTCGCGGTCCACGCAGAGGGCCACCGCCTTCGCCCCGGCTTGACGGAGGTAGTGGAACGCCTTATCCCAAACCTCGCCCTGGCCGAAATGATAGGCCAGCTCCTCCAATCGTTCCTCCAACCGGTCGGCGTACAGCTCTTCGACGGCCAGTCCGATGGTCGCGTGGAGCTCCCGGCGCTGGGAGTGGAGGATCGAGGCGTAGGCCACGTCGTGGGTGAGCGCATGCTTGAAGATGTATTCCGGGTCGGGGAAGATGGTCTTCTCGTAGATGAACTCCAGGCTCTTCAGCTCGCCGAGGCACCGCTCCACCTGCTCGCGAATGTCCGAGATCCGCTTGAGGAGGCGGAGCGCGAACTCCCGGCCGATGACGGACGCCACCTGAACCGTCCGTTTCTGCTCGTCGGCCAGCCGGTCGATGCGCGCCATGATGAGATCCTGGATCGTGTCGGGGACGTGAATGTCTCCCGCCGATCGGGCCAGGACGTACCGGCCGTTGTCGCGGCGGAGCGCGCCCGTCTCCACGAGGGAGCGGAGGATTTCCTCGAGGAAGAAGGGATTTCCCTCGGCCTTCCGGCTCACCATCGCCCGCACTTCTTCCGGCAGATCCGAGGCCTCGAGGAGCCCCCGCGCCATGCGGGCGCTCTCCTCGTCGGAGAGTGGCCCGAGCGCGATGCGGGAGTGGTACGTTCGATCCCCGAAGGGCTGGGAATAGCCGGGGCGGTACGTCAGAATCAGGAGCACCGCTGCGCCCGCCAGGCTGTCGGCCGCGAACTTCAGATATTCCTCCGAAGCCGCGTCCATCCACTGGAGGTCCTCGATCACCATGACGATGGGGCGACGCCGGCTTCCCCTGAGGGTGATCTGGCGGAGGGCCTCGAAGATGCGCGGTCGCCGCTGCGCGGGGTCCAGGGCGGCCACGGCGGGATCTCCGGGATTCACAGACAGCAGATACTTGAGATACGGTGCGACCGCCGGGGCATCACCACCGAGGAACGCTAATCCCCGGTCCACCTTGGCGATGATCTCGGCCTCCGAGTCCGCATCCTCGATGTGGAAATTCCGCTTCAGCATCTCGATGATGGGCAGGAAAGGAATGGACTTGCCGAAGGAGATGCACGGCCCTTCGAGCCAGGTCACCGTTTCTCCCTCGCCCCGCCGCCGGAACTCCAGGAGGAGGCGGGACTTCCCCATGCCGGCCTCGCCCACCAGGAAGACGATCTGGCCGTGGCCGTCCTTCGCCAGGGCGAAGGCCCGCTCCATGGCCAGGAGCTCCTGCTCCCGGCCGACAAACGGCGTCAGCCCGCGCTCGGCCTGGACCGCCAGGCGGGTCCGCACCCCCTTGGACCGCACGACCTCCCACGCCCCGACGGGTTCCTGCCGGTTCTTCACGGTGACGCTGCCGAGAGAGTGGGTCTCGAAGTAGCCGTGGACGAGGCGGTGGGTGGGTTCGGCCACGATGATCTGGCCCGGCTGGGCGATCTGCTGCATCCGGGCCGCCAGGTTGGTAGTGTCGCCGACGGCCGTGTAATCCATCCTGAGGTTGTCGCCGATGGCGCCGACCACCACGAGCCCGGTGTTGAGCCCGATCCGCATCCTGAAGTCCACGCCACGCTCGCGCCCGAGCCGCTCGCGGTAGTCGCGGAGGGCGCGCTGGATCTCGAGCGCCGCGTGCACGGCGCGCTGGGCGTGGTCCTCGTGGGCGATGGGCGCGCCGAAGAGCGCCATGAGGCCGTCGCCGAGAAACTGGTTTGCCGTCCCCTCGAATCGGTGGATGGCGCCCAGCATCAGCTCGAAGGCGCCGTTCATGAGGCGGTGGACCTCCTCGGGATCCAGTTTCTCCGAGATGGCCGTGAACCCCGACACGTCGGCGAAAAGGACCGTGACCTGCTTCCGCTCGCCCTGGAGCGCCCCGCGGGCTTTGAGAATTTTCTCCGCCAGGTGGGCGGGAGTGTAGGCGCGGGGTGACGCGAAGTTTTTTTCGGGTGGCGCCGCCGGCGTCAGGGACGTCCCGCACTGGGCGCAGAACTTGGCTGCCGCCGGAACCTCGGCGCCGCACTGGGGGCAGCCGGGAGCCAGCTTCTGTCCGCACTCGACGCAGAACCTGGCGGCGGGGGTGTTCTCGTGCCGGCAGCGGGGGCAGATCATCGGGTGGCTCGGATTATACCAGGGAGGCGGTAGGCCTGGACGGGCTGCGCCACGCCTTAGCGGTCGAGCTCGAGGAGATACTCCTTGATGCGGCGCGCGTCGGGGGCGTCGGGCTTGAGCCGGAGGTAGGTCTGGAACGCTTCGCGCGCCCGGTCCCGTTCCTCCTGCTGGTAGTAGAGGAAGCCGAGCTGACGGAACGGGTCCGGATACGCGGGGTCGAGCCGGGCGGCCTCGGTGTACTCGTCGATCGCGCGCCGAACCAGGCTTTCCTTATCAGCCAGCGCCCTCGCCCGCTGGGACTGGATCCGGTAGAGGTCGCCGTAGTAGAGATGCGCGACCGGATCGCGCGGGATGATGGCCAGCACCCGGTCGAGCTGGGCCTTGGCCAGGTTGAAGCGGCCGGCGCGAATGTCCAGCGCGGCGTTCTCCCTCACCACCGTGCGTATTCGAAGATTGAACTCCGGGGTATCGACGATCCGGTCCGGCGCCTGGGCCTGGGCGGCGTAGCGGCTCGCGAGGAGCGCGCCGGTGGTCTCGATGCGCTCGTCCAGGCGCGGGTGGTCGCCGAAGAAGAAGTTCTCGAGCCGACCCGGATCGCCGCCGTCCTTCTTGAGCAGCTGGTAGACCCGCGGGGCCTGCGTGGGGTCGTAGCCGGCCTTGACCATCCGGGCCAGGCCCTCCTCGTCGGCCTGGCGCTCGATGTCCCGCCCGTACCCATTGATGGCGGCCAGAGCCGCGAGCTGGAGCCCGAGACCGAGGATCGCGTTGGCGGTCTGGCTCAGCACCGCGGCGCCCACGACGTTCCCGTGCTCGGCCTGCTTGCCGGCCGCCACCGCGACGCCGATGCTCAATGCAATGGCAGCCACGGTGTATGCGATTTTCTTGTTCGTGGCGTCCCGCTGGAAGCGGAGCGCGTCCCGGTTGGTGACGTGGGTCAGCTCGTGGCCGAGGACCGTGGCGAGCTGGGCCTCGTTCTCGATCCGCGCGAGGAGCCCGGTGTGGACGTACACCCGCCCGTTCGGCATCGCGAAGGCGTTGAGGCTGGGATCGCGGAAGACGGTGAAGCGGAGGCCCACCCCGGCCTCCTTGACCTCGCTCCCCACCAGCCGATCGCCGATCCGGCCCAGGTACTCCTCGAGCAGCGGGTCGTCGTAAACCTTCCCCGACTTTTCGAGCTTTGCCTCTTCCTTCTCGGCGTCCGTCCAGATCCGGCGCTCGTCCGCCTCGAGCTGAAACGGCCGCCCGGCGCCGATCGGCGGCACCTTGGTGCTCGCGCACCCGGCGAGCAGGGCCGTCACGAGCGACCACGCGACGCACCGGAGGAATGGGTGACGTAGACTCATCGGCCCAAATTATACCACCGGCAAGAATTCTCTTGGGGGGCGCCCTACCCGCCGTGGTAGGCTCACGTTGAACCCTTAGAAGGGAGGATCAAGCATGCGGTACCTGAGCATTGCCGTCATTCTGCTCACCATCGTGGGCTGCGCCTCGACGCCGCCGCGGGCGGTGCAGAGCGGCTTCGAGGACATCCCGGTTCCCAAGGGCCTCGAATTCAAGGCCGACAGGTCCACGATCATCGAATCCCCGAGCGTCAAGGCCGCGCGGCAGGTGTACGCCGGGCGGGTCGAGCCGGAAAGCCTCGGCACCGCTTTCAGGACGACGCTGGAGGCCAACGGCTGGCGCCACATCAGCTCCACGAGCGCGCCGGGCCACGGGACGACCCAGGTCTACGAGAAGGGCGGCAACTCCCTCCAGGTCCTGATCTACGAGGGCTGGTGGAACACCCTGGTGGAGGTGACGACCACCCGCGTCCTCGCCGCCCCCGGTTCTACGACCACTCGCTGACCTCTCAGCCCCGCCCCGGATTCCCCTCTCCCCGCGGGGGGAGAGGGGAGCTCTTCGTGTCGGCGAGGCCGGTGGCGGCGGCACGGTCCACGATCCAGTGGAGCGTGCCACGCTCGGGCCGCACCATGGAGGCCGGCGCCGCGTGCGAAGGCTTGCCCCCCAGTACCGCCCGGAGCCGCTCGGCCTTGTCGCCGCCACTGACCAGGAAGAAGACGGAGGCGGCGCTGTTCAGCACCGGAAGCGTCAGCGTGATGCGGTAGCCCTTGACGGCCTCCACATAGACGGCCACCGCGAGGCGCGTGACTTCCCGGAGCGCGGGGGAGTGCGGGAAGAGCGAGGCCGTATGGCCGTCGGCCCCCATGCCCAGCAGGATGAGGTCGAACCGCGGCCGCTCGCCCCGCTTCAGGCCGAACGCCGTCTGGAGCTCGCCCGCGTACTCGGCCGCCGCCAGGTCCGGGTCGATTGCCTCGCCGCGCATCCGGTACACGTTCTCCGGGCGCACCGGGACCCTCGAGAGGAGTAGCTCGTGGGCGAGGCGGTAGTTGGAGTCGGCGTGGTCAGGCGGGACACAGCGCTCGTCTCCCCAGAAAACCTGGACGCGCTCCCAGTCCACGCGCGAGCGAAAGGGTTCGGCCGCGAGCCGCGCGTAGAGGCCCTGGGGCGTCGTGCCGCTCGAGAGGGCGACGCGGAACGTTCCGAAGTCGGCGAGCGCTTTGGTCGCGGCCTCGACGAAGCGGCTGGCGGCCTGCTCGGCCAGCCCCGCCGGAGTTGCAACTACGACAACATCGGCTACGGGCGGTGCCATCGCCGTCCATCGCGCTCGACGAAGGCGTCCGCCTCCGCAGGCCCCCAGGTGCCGGCCTCGTAGTTCGGAAACTTCGGCGCCGGCCCTGCCCCCCACGCCTCCAGCACCGGCGTCAGAACCTGCCAGGCCGCGTCCACCCAGTCGCTCCGCGCGTAGAGGGTCGCGTCGCCGTGGATAGCATCCAGCAGGAGGCGCTCGTAGGCTTCGGGCGGCTCGGCGCCGAAGGAGGCGCCGTAGCGGAAGTCCATGGTGACCGGGCGGATGTTGATCTCCGGACCGGGAAGCTTCGCTCCGAACGTGAGCGCGATGCCCTCGTCGGGCTGGATCCGGACGACCAGGAGGTTCGGGTCGATCCGGTCGGCGGGATCGGGCCGCCGGAAGAGGAGGTGTGGGGTGCCCCAGAACTGGATGGCGATCTCGCTGGCCCGCTTGGGGAGACGCTTGCCCGTCCGGAGGTAAAAGGGGACCCCCGCCCAGCGCCAGTTGTCGATGAAGAGCTTGAGCGCCGCGAAGGTCTCGGCCCTGGAATCCGGCGCCACGCCCTTCTCGGCCCGGTAGCCGGGGACGCGGTGGGCCTCGAGGAAACCGGGGCCGTACTGGCCGCGGACCGCCACCTCGTCCACCCCGTCGGGCGGGATCGGGCGGATGGCGCGCAGCACCTTGGTCTTCTCGTCGCGGACCGGGTCGGCGTCGAAGGAGACCGGCGGCTCCATCGCCACCAGGCAGAGCAGCTGGAGGATGTGGTTCTGGATCATGTCGCGCAGCGCGCCGGCCTCCTCGTAGTACGCGCCGCGCCCCTCTACGCCGAGGCTCTCCGCCACGGTGATTTGGACATGGTTGACGTGGTTGCGGTTCCAGAGCGGCTCGAAGATGCCGTTGGCGAAGCGGAAGACCAGGAGGTTCTGGACCGTTTCCTTCCCCAGGTAGTGGTCGATCCGGTAGACCTGATCCTCGGTGAAGACCCGGGAGACGATCCGGTTCAACTCCCGCGCGCTCGACACGTCCCGGCCGAACGGCTTCTCGATGATGACGCGTGTCCAGCCGTTCCCTTCCCGCTGGAGCCCGGAGGCGCCCATCCGGGTGACGATGGCCGGGTAGAGGCTCGGCGGGGTGGAGCAGTAGAAGAGCCGGTTGCCGCCCGTGCCCTTGTCCGTCTCCAGCTGTCGCAGGCGCGCGCCGAGCCGGTCGTAGAGCGCGGCATCCGCGGGATCCCCGGGGCAGTAGAAGAGGGAGGACGCGAAGCGCTCCCAGACGTGGGCCGCGGGGGGCTGGACCCGGGCGAACTCGCCCACCGCCTCTCGCATCCGGCGGCGAAAGTCCTCGTCGGACATCTCCGAGCGCGCCACGCCCAGGATGACGAAGGGCTCGGGAAGCACGCGCCCCTGGAAGAGGCTCCAGAGGGCGGGGACGAGCTTGCGCTTCGTCAGGTCGCCCGAGGCGCCGAAGATGATCAGCGCGAACGGCTCGTCCGAGGGCATGGACGGCTCAGGGCCCGCCGGGGCCGCTCTTGCGCGGGGGATGGCCGCCGAAGGCGTTGCGGAGGGCGGCCAGCATCCGGTCGGCGAAGGGATCGCCCTGGCGGGAGCGAAAGCGCCCGAAGAGCGAGAGCGCGATGGTGGGAGCAGGCACGTTTTTCTCGAGGGCGTCCTCGACCGTCCAGCGCCCCTCCCCCGAGTCCTCCACGTACCCTTTGATGCCCTCGAGGCGCGGGTCGGCCCTCAGGGCCAGCTCGGCGAGCTCCAGGAGCCAGGACCGGACGACGCTCCCCTGGTTCCAGAGGTGGGCGATGGCGGCCAGGTCCAGCTGGAACTCCGAGGCGTGGAGCAGCTCGAACCCCTCGGCGTAGGCCTGCATCAGCCCATACTCGATCCCGTTGTGGATCATCTTGACGTAGTGGCCGGCGCCGTGGCCGCCTACGTACGCGTAGCCGTCCGGCGGCGCCAGCGTCTTGAACGCAGGCTCCAGGCGCTCGAAGATCGGCCGCTCGCCGCCGATCATCAGGCAGTAGCCGTGCTTCAGCCCCCAGACGCCTCCGCTCGTTCCCACGTCCAGGTAGTGGATGCCGCGCGGCTTGAGCTCGTCGGCGCGGCGCACATCGTCTTTGTAATAGGAGTTTCCGCCGTCGATGATCACGTCGTTCCCGGCGAGCAGTGACGCGAGGGCCCGGATGGTCTCTTCCGTGGGGTTGCCGGCAGGCACCATCACCCATACGGCGCGGGGCGGGGCGAGGGCCCGGGCGAGGTCGTCGAGGGAGGCGGCGTCGGAGGCGCCCTTGGCTGCGGCGGCGCGCCGGGCGTCGCGGGAGAGATCATAGACTGCAACGCTGTGCCCGCCCGCGAGGAGGCGCTCCACCATGCCGGCTCCCATCCGGCCGAGGCCTACGAATCCGATCTGCACGGTGGTCAGTTCACGCCGTGGCGAGAACCGAGCAGCCCAAGGCCCGAGGGAGGAGCCCACCGGAGACGTACTCTCTGTACGTTGAGGAAGGGCGACGACCGAGAACGCCGGGATGCGACGGTTATCGGCACGGCGTCTAGTGGGCGGGG